>JAJRTP010000446.1 GCA_024278255.1 Chloroflexota bacterium
CAAAAGAGGTGGCTGGAGGTGGGTGTTATTTTTACGAAACATGTTTCAGTTACCAAATATCAAGATTATGTCAACTATTATACCACCTTTTTTCAGTAGAGTCATCCGTTAAATCCGTGTTATCTGTGTATCTGTTCGGGGTTCTCTAATAAGTTGCAAGGAGTAATAAATGACACGTTCCATCCCTTTTATAGATTTTAGCGGCGAGGGGCCGCTGCTTCATTTTGCTCACGCGAATGCGTACCCGCCGCGTTGTTACCGGCAGTTTCTTGAATTGCTGACACCCCATTTTCACGTAGTAGCGATGGAGCAACGGCCGTTATGGCCTGATGCCGATCCGGCAGAACTAACCGATTGGCAATTGTTATCTGAGGATATGATCCGCCTGTTTGACGAACAGGGTTGGCGGCAGGTGATTGGCGTGGGGCATTCGATGGGGGCGGTAGCGATGATGCGCACGGCCGTCACCCGTCCCGATCTGTTCCGCGCCCTGGTCATGGTCGAGCCTGTTTTCTTGCTGCCCGCGCTGCTGGAAATGGCCGCCGCCCATCCCGATGCGGCTTACCAGTTGCCCCTGGTGCAAAGTGCCCTGCGCCGCCGCCGCCAGTTTGAATCGCGGGAATATGCTTTTGAGCGTTGGCGGCGAAAATCGGTTTTTGCCCGCTGGTCGGACGAATCTTTGCAGGATTACGTCAATTATGCCCTGATTCCCGATGCAGAAAATAGCGGATTCCGGCTGGCTTACCCGCGGGAATGGGAGGCGCGCATCTATGCCCTTCCGCCGCAGTGGGTGTGGGATGTATTGCCGCAGGTCGCGCAGCCCACTCTGGGCATCCGCGGCGCGGAGACGGATACGATTGCCCCGGAAGCGTGGCAGTTGTGGCAGGAGAAGCAGCCCCAGGCCCAGTTTGTGGAGATGGCGGACGCGGGGCATATGCTGTTAATGGAACGGCCGTCCGCGGCTGCCCAAATCATTCTGGACGTGATGCGTGATGCGTGACCGTTATGACAAAAAATGAAAGGGTGTGTTTCATTTCAGTTGTAGTCGCAGTATCCCTACCGCGTTTACGTTTACGCTGGCGCGGTAGGGATACCGCGGCTACTGGTCTCTGATTCTTTCAAACCGTCAACTGCCAAAGTAAAAAGGCCGGGCAAATTTGCCCGGCCTTTTTGCTCATATCCAGAGAGTATGCTATTGGTTTTAGGCCCGGCGCAGCAAGACTACTCCAGCCCCGGCCAGCAGCACCAGAACCACCGCAATACCCAAGACGACGAGGCCGATATTGGCCATAATGCCGCCGCTGTTGGATGAAGTGTTTGCTTCTTCGGTGGTGGTTTCGGCGTCGGGGTCGGTTACGGCCGTATCCTCTTCCGCAGAAGCGATGGCATCAGGCGTTTCTGCCGTAGTCTCTTCTGCCACGCCTTCCTGAACGCCAAAAGCAACGGGCACCATCACCCCGTTTGTAATGGCCAAAGCCCAGGTAGCCGGCGTGGTGGGATGATAATTAGCCGGCGGGAACACCTGAATCTCATAAGCACCGCCTTCCAGATTATCAATACAATGGGGTTCGCTCACGCCATCGGTAATGTACGTTGTGACCGTATTACCGGCGCGGAACAGGGTAACGGCCGCATCAGGTAGAAGCGGTTCGTCGCTATCATATAGTTCGTTGCCGTTGACATCTTCATAGACTTGCAGGCAAACGCCGCCGCTGGTAGATTCGGCGACCATCTCTTCTGCCGGCGCGGTTTCCGGTACGGCCGTAGCCTCTGCCTCAGCCGGTTGTTCTCCTTCCACCACAATCGCTTCCCCTTCGCCCTCACCCGATTCTCCTTCCGGCGTGGCTTCTGCTTCCGCGCCTTCCGCTGACGCTGCCCCCGCTACGGCGTTCGGATCAGGTTCCTTAATCAGTAATTCCTGCCCGGCGGAAATAAAGGCGGGATTATTGTTCAATTCCATGATAACCGGCAGCGCTTCCTCCGCCGTCAGCCCTAATGCCGGCGCGTATTCAATGGCGATTGACCAGAACGTATCACCCGCCCCAACAATGTGGACAATGGAACCATCGGCGCGCGGGGTAGGGGTAGGGGCCGGAGTGGATGTGGGTAAAGGCGTTCCGGCCGGCGCAGCCGCATTACTGCCGCCGCCACCGCCGCCGCCGGAACTAACCACGCCTTCTTTTTGATCCAGGGCAAATAAGCCGACGCCATCCAAAAAGAAACCGTTGTTAGGCCAGGGATACTTGGAACCCACTTCAATAAAAATCGTCATATCCGGTTCTGTGGCCACGAAGTCCCAGATATAGATGTTCATGGTCAGGTAAAAGGGATTTACGTTGGCGGCTGACCAGTACGGGCTGTAATTGATTTGCGCGGTATCCAGCCAGGGCGCGCCTAACTTGCCGGCGCCAAAGCGGACAAATCCAGGATCATTAAATGGCGCAACTTTTTGCCCGCCTTCGTACTTTTCCACAACGTCCACGAAAATGGGGGCCACAATGCGGTATTTACGGCCGACTTCCAAGCCCGTGACATCCTGAGAAATGGCCGCATACATGGGCGCCCAGCTTTTGAAGATTTTCAGTGTATAAATGCCATCCCGGAAAAAGGTGCTTCGTTCATTTTCCGGGGCGTCGGCGATATTCCAGACCACTGTTTCTGGACGGTAAGCCGGGCGACTTTCTGTTCCTTCAAAGGGAACATTGTCCAGCCAGTGCATTTTCCACCCTTTGGGCACGGCAATTTGCGAGATGCCATCCTGATTGTAATAGCCTTCTTCCCAGCCGGGGTTTTGGAATAAATTTCCAGAGATGATTTCTTGAGCCGCTGCTTTATTCTGGTTGAAAAGCAGTAAGCCGGTAAACATTGCGGCAATGAGCAGCAATGCTGTAATTTTTGCTTTCATCGGTAAAACCTCCACACGGCGTTCCTCTTCCTGTACTTGCCGGTTAACTTTAATCGTTGCCTTGATGCAGGATACGGCAACGCACAAAAATATAGCGCAATGCCGGATTGCGCCATAAATAAGCGGAAATTTTAGCATACCGCTAATAAATCAACAATTTTGACATAATCTCTTTTCTGAAAACTCCGGAAAAGTTCGACGTGACAAATCAACACATTTGTGAGATGAATAGGGGAATGAAAAACTACACGAATATCTCCAACCCATACTGGAAAATTTCAACGACAAGCGCGTTGTAGACAAGATAAAGCAGA
>JAJRTP010000447.1 GCA_024278255.1 Chloroflexota bacterium
GGTATTGTCGCAAGATTGGCGGGCGGGGGCAAGGAGGTTCAGGAAATGTTTAGCTGGGTGGGGATTTGTCTTCGTAAATCAATAATCCGGGTTTGTGGATCTGTCTGTTTTTAAGACGCGGCGGAAATGTTCTACGGCCGTTTCCCCATCTCTGGCAAAAAACGGCTTAAACTCCTGGCGGATGGCATTGTTCAAAGCCTTATCTGCGTTGGCTTCAGCCTGGTTGGCTTTTCCGGCCAGCATCTTCTCATCTTCAATACCGTTCAGGACAGTGGTCGGTATGCCCAGCACTATTTGCAGGATGATGCTGATGGACATATGCTCCACCTGATTGGCATTCTCCGGCGTGCCGACCAAAGAAGGGGCAAAGCCGGTCACGCCCCAGACCTCAGAGATACCCATTTCCTGGCCCATATCGTATTGATACATAGTTCCCACATTGTTGCGGGCAAAAATGCTGTGGGAAAACATCGGCTTTCGCGTCAGGGGATTGGTGCGGCTGCTGCCGGCGACCAGGCTTTGCCAGGCCATCAGAACGCCATTGGCATATTCTGCCAGTTCTTCCGGCCGGTGGGGGGAGGGCTTTTCGGTGACAGTGGCGTAATAGATTTCGGCCAGGGGCAGCATATCCAGAGCGGCGTCCAGGGCTGTATCTTCTCCGCTGGCTTCGGCGGCTTTGAATTGCCGGAAACGGCCGTATCCCTCCGTCAAAAAACGTAAATAAGGTTCCGAATCCGGCTGAGCCATTTGATGCACCAACGTATATTCATCCCAATTGTTAGCTGTCATTTTCGGGGTGCGTACATCCCAGAAGCTGGTGGGGATGGGGCCGCCGTGCGTGGCCGTATATTCGTTCAGGTAGGCCAGGTCTTTGCTGTACTGCCACAGCCGGCCCAGGCTGGTTTCGCCTTTGGCCAGCCGTTCGATGTGGCCGGATACGGCCGTATCCCCCAAAACAGGCGTGGGATTCAGCCCCGCTGCCAGCAGCCGTTCGGCTACTTTGGCTTCATTTTCCGGCTGGAGGGCGCGGAAGGGCGTGGCTGCGGGGGTGACCGGCCCTTGCGGCGGCGTCACCTGCACAGATGTCGTTAATTGTTGATATAAACGGTAGCCGCCCAACAGCCCGCCTAACAAGAGCAAGAGAGCAATGGGTATGAGCAGCGGTAAATCCTCTTTCAGTTTCTTCATGTCTTTGTTTGCTTTTGTTGCCGTAAGCTGCCTGTCAATTCAACTTTTTCTTAATCTTGTGCAACTCTTCCGATGAAGCAGCCCAGCTTCCCGTATAGCCGCAACTGCCGTACACATAAACATCAACCAGGGTCACATTGGCATTTGTGCGGCCGGCGCGGATGCTTCTGCCGACATCATAACCAGACTTTTGACTTTTACCGGGAATATGTACAACTTCTTGCGCTTGACACTTGGGGCAAGTTTGACTTTGTTTCATTTTTTCTTCTCCCGCAGTGCGACGCACTTTTGTAAGTGCGCCGCGCCAGTCCGCCTGTCTTAAGATTATTTCTCCAAAGCCTCAATCAACTGCATCGTCGCTTCTAAATCTGGGGCAATGCGTACCGGGAAGGCTTGTTCAAATGCATGGCCCACAGCTAACAAATGTGGTTCGGATAGATAAGGACCCACAAATACAAAGCCAACAGGCATACCGGTTGCATCATAACCGGCCGGAATTGTGAGCGCCGGAAAACCGGCTGGTGCGTAGGTCTGGTTAACATCAGAAATGATGACGTCGATGTTATGTTGTGCAAAGAGGTTGTTGAGTTGGGTCACGGCCGTTTCCTGATTGCCCGCTTTGATCTCGTCATACTGTTCGGCCGTCAAAGTTGGATTCTGTGATTCTTCCAAATGGCCTTGACCATACGGCGCACGGTTGGCCAAGTCTTCATTGTTTAAGGCGATAATTTCTTCCAATGACGCTACGGATACCTGATCGCCCAACTCAGCCAGGAATTGATTGATGGCCTCTTTGAAACCATATTCTAATGCTGTGATGGCGTCGATGTTTGTCGGCACATCCGTGGCTGGCACTTCAACTATTTCAATGCCAAATGTTGCCAATTTCTCGCCGGCAGTACGCAAGCCATCATTTTGGCTTTGATATAATTGACGAACAGTATCACTTTGATCTTCTGCCACGCCAAAATCTATTATCTGCTGTTCAATCCATTCATCTGTATGAATAGGAATGCCCACACGCAAACCATCCACAGCTTCTGGCGTCAAGAATTGGGTGAAATCAGTGCCGGCTAAATCGGCCGCATCCTGTGTGGCAGGATCGTTGGCATCGACGCCGGTCATGGCAGAAAGTAACACAGCCACGTCGGTTACGTTACGCCCGATGGGGCCTGGAACATCCTGCCAGGGCAGCAGCGGAATCACATAATCACGGCTGACCAAACCACGGCTGGTCTTTAGCCCCACGACTGAATTGTTGCTTGCCGGCGAGATGATCGAGCCTTGTGTTTCTGACCCGATACTGACGGCCGTTAAATCGGCGGCTACAGAGGCGGCGGAGCCACTGCTGGAACCGCTCACATCAAAGGGGCCATACGGATTGCGCGTTTGGCCGCCCATTGTGCTAAAGCCGTTGGGCATACAGGTGTCCATCCAGTTGGCCCATTCAGAGAGATTGGCTTTACCCAAGATGATGGCCCCGGCGTCGCGCAGTTGCTGTACCAGGAAAGCATCGCGGTCGGCTTGCCAATCCTTGAGTGCATAAGAACCGGCGGCGGTATGCAGTTGGTCGCCAGTGGCGATATTGTCTTTGAGCAGCACGGGAATACCATGCATTGGGCCGCGTACGGTTCCGGCTTGCCTTTCGGCGTCCAGCGCGTCGGCAATATTAAGCACTTCCGGGTTAATTTCCAGCACGGAATTTAGTTTGTCCACGTCAAAGCTCTCGATACGGGCCAGGTAATGGATGACGAGTTCGCGCGATGTAAGCGTTCCCTCATCCATCAATTCTTGAATTTCGAGAATATTTTTACCGGCCAGGATTTGATCTAATTCATCACCACGTCCTTGCAAATGGGCATCTATCTCTACATTAAATAGGCTCAGGTTCCGTAACCGTTTGCTGTCATATTGCGGCTCGGGTTTGGGATAGGCCGGATCAATGAAGGCACAATAATTACCGTCTTCATCAACGTAGAGACTTTGGGGGTCAACGGCCGTTTCCTCATTATCTGTTTCGTCAACGGCCGTTTCTTCTGTGGCTGCTTCAGGGGTTAACATTGAGGCAACATTGAGGAACAGAAATGCTTGATAGGATGCCGAATTGCTTAAGCCAACAACGGTGGTTTCGGTGTCCGGATTGGTGTACCATAGCGATTGAAAGCCGGCTGTCTGTCCCTCATGCCCCCAATAACCGGGCGCGCCAGCCTGGCTGAAATCTATCAAGGCCAAGCCATAAGGCATTGCTCCACTCATCCCATTGGGATCAAACATCAACATTTGGGTTAGTGAGTCCGGGTCTTTGAACAATTCTCCTGCGGATAATGCTTTGGCATACGTCAATAAATCTTCGGCGGTCATAGCGAGACCACCGGCAGCCCAGCCCTGCGAAACATTCCAGTTGGTTGTGTTCGTTTCCTGCCCATCATCTGTCCACCAATAGCCGTCGGTAATTTCGCCCGCTGCTGGTACGCCTTCGATAAAAACGGCGCTTTCCATCCCCAGCGGATCAAAGATACGCGATTGGTACAGGTCGCCCAGTTTTTCACCGGAAGCGGCTTCAATGACCATGCCCAGCAGAATGTAGCCGGTATTGCTGTAATTCCACTGCCCTTCTTCGCCCGGCGCAAAGTCTGGTGTGCCATTGTCAATGGCGTATTGCACCAGTTCTTCAGGCGTATAGCCTGTTTCCAGTTTGTCAGGATCAGCAGCCGCTTCACCGATGATCGGATCGCCATAATCCCAAATACCGGAGGTGTGCTGCGCCAATTGGTGGAGAGTCATTTGATCTCCGTTGGGGATGGCGGCGGCCTGTTCTGGCAGCCATTTACTGAGGGGATCATCCAGAGAAAGGACACCTTCCTCTTGTAGCTGCATAAGCAAGACGATGGTGAACGATTTGCTGTTGCTGCCGATTTCCAGGCGGTCGTCCACCTGCATGGGCGTTCCCTCTTCCAGACTGGAAACACCGGCGGCTTGTAGATAACGGCCGTCTGGCGTGTCCACCAATAAAACCAAACCGGGAGCGGTCACTGACGGGTCGCTGCCCTCTGCATAAACTTGGGCTTGTAGGAAGTCGTCCAATTGGGTGGTGATGTCGGCGGGTAATGTGCCGTCGTCGCCTGTAGCGGCCGTTGGTTCAATAACGGGTACGGCCGTTGCTTCTGCTGCGGGTTCGGCGGTTGGCGCTTCCTCTGTTTTACCGCTGCAAGCAGCCAGCAGTGTCATGGTCAATAATAATAGGATGATGGTTTTCTTCATTCCTTTACCTTCCTTTGTTTTTGTTGATGCTAAGATTTTGTTGTCAATTAAAATGTGAATGGCCGTGTCGGGGCCAGGAAAAACAAAATTGTGGCGGAGTTTTGCGGATGCGTCAAATTGTTTGCCTACATACTAACGGCCGTTTTTGGCGAACCGCGTAAACATGGATGTGACGAAGTAGATAAGCAGTGCGTTGGCAGCTCCCACAAAGACCAAAACAACAAACCAGATGACGGTGTCAATCCCCGTTGGTTGAATGGTTGGCTCCCCGCCATTATTAAACACAATGGTAATAAATGCAAAGACAAGCCCTACGGCCGTGCCATCCAGCAAAACTCGGAGCAAGCGAAAGCGGCAGTGCGTGGCTGACCAGCTTGCGTAAATTGGCGCCCGGAAATAGACGAGTACGGTCGCAATCAAGCAAAGCAGCATGACCCAGATAAACCCCACCGGTGGCGGATGATCTGCGCCAGCATACAGGATACCCACCCAAATTACGAAGAAACTGGCTGCGATGATCAGCCGGTTTCGCTTACTGAGCATGAATATCGTTTATCTACCCCGCACCAATGCGTGGCCACGCTTTTTCCACCCGGTTTGTACACCACTGCACAAAAAACCACGTTCCGCCGGCCAGCAACGCCAGTCCCATCACCACAATGGGAATGGCCAGCCCCGGTTCGGACAAGGCGAAGAAATAGGTGGTGATGGCGACAAAAACGGTGATGAGGCTGTACCCAAACGCCCCCAGTAGCGCCGGCAGCGCTGCCTTGCGGTTTCTCATGCGGCGTGGGTCTTCCCAGTCGAGATTCGGGTAAAGAAAACTCAGGGAAACGAGAAACGAAAACAAACCATATCCCATGATCATCAGCGTCATCCAGCCAAAAGGCAGCCAGATCAGGCTCAACTTCAGCACAACCAGCATAATGACCAGGCCAATCGTGGCTAAAACGGCGTAGGGGATGAAGACGCCCAACGTCTTGGCCCGAAACAGTTGGCTGGCGCTCAGTGGCGCTGTTTTCAGAATGTAAAACGCTTTCCTTTCAATGGATAGAGAAGTCAACGCCAGGTTAAAGAAAGCCATCCAGCCTACGAGATAAATCAACCCGGAGGCGAACACGCCAGGTGAAAGAAAATTTACGCCTCCTTCGACGCTCAAGTCCAGGGCGAACAGGGACGAGCCGTCTTCCTGCGGTCGTAGCAGCATGAAAGTGACAAAACCGGCCAGGATAAGGGACGTAAACAGGGTGGCCAGCAGACGCGGGTCCCGAATCCGCAGCAGCCAATCCTTGAAGCCCAGCACAAAATCCAGCGAATGCCGGCCGAAAACGCCCGGTTGTTCCTGAATATCGGCTACGGCCGTGCCTGCACTTTGCATCCGCAGCCATCCGGCCGTAAAAAGCCGGTTAGCCACAAAGATCGTCACCAAAAACAAACCCACGGTGATGAGCAGATATGTCCCCAAAGCGGAAAATGCAGCAGCGGCAATCTGTCCGCGGCCAAATTCCACCAATGCCCGACCCACCCACATGGAAGGCAGGGGTAAGTCGCCCAAATGGTTGAGGAACTTTTCGGCCGTGGCCAGCACATTGGGATCAACCTGTTGGTTATTACCCCCCAAAAAACTGGGCAGCGCCAGAAGAAGCGACAGCAAAACGCCAATAATAATGGAAGCCGCCCCCACCCATTCATTCAAGCGGCGGGCAGGTAACAGCCGCACTAAAAAGATAGCAATCAACGCCCCCAGCGAAATGCCAAACAAGGGCGTGATTAAAATGAGCAAAACACCCAGAATGTAGTAAAGCAAACCCAAATCCAGACCAATACCAAAGGCAATCAAGGCCGGAATGGTTCCCAAAAAGAGGAGAAGGACGGTGGAAGGCAGCCGGCTCAGAAGCTTGGCCGTCATAATCGCTTCCGGCCGAATGGGGGCTACCCACAGCTTGTCCAAATCATCACTGAGATACAATGCCTGCAACCCTTGCCCAAAACCGACAAACACCACGCCAAACAGGACGGCCGTAAACAAAATACCCGGCAAAATCCCGGCGCTGACCTGAAACAGGAATCTCCCATCGGCCAACGTAGCTGCAAAAGAACCGACAATCCAGGAGAGCGCCACCAGGATAAGTAGCCCGACAATCATAACCAGGCGGGATGAGCGGCGCGTCCCCTTGTCCGCTCGCCGGTCAATCGTCCAGTAAAGCCGCAGGAGGAGGGAAGTATCAGCCAGCATGGCCCAACTCCTTCACCATGTCGTCTACATCTTTGCCGCCGGTCAGTTCCAGGAAAATATCTTCCAGCGACTGATCCCCTTTCAGATGGCGCAGATCGCTCACCGGCGCGTCGGCTATGATTTTGCCGTGATTGATGATGATGACCCGGTCACACATATTTTCTACAATTTCTAGAATGTGGGAGGAGAAGAAGACGGCATTACCGTCGGCACAATGCTGCGCCAGTAAATCCTTAACCAGACGGGCCGAGCGCGGGTCCAGCCCGACTGTTGGCTCGTCCAGCAGGATGACTTGGGGATTGTGTAGCAGCGCGCCGATGATTGCCACTTTTTGCTGCATCCCGTGGCTGAATCCGTCCAGATAAGTCCCCGCTTTTGAGGTCAGTTCAAATATGTCGAGGAGCTTTTCGATACGCTCATCCGCTTCGGCGGCGGGCACGTGGTATAACTGGGCCATGAAGTGCAGGTACTCAATTGCTTTTAGTTTGCCGTACAAATTGGGCGTGTCGGGTACATAGGCGAACTGGGCTTTGGCCTGGAGCGGCTCTTTTTGAATGTCAATGCCGGTCACCAGGGCATGGCCTTCATCCGGCACGAGCAGCCCGGTGACCATTTTGATAGTGGTGGTTTTGCCTGCACCGTTGGGGCCGAGAAAGCCGACGATTTCGCCGGGTTTGACGTTGAAGGTTATGTGGTCAACGGCCGTAAACTCCCCATATTCTTTTCTTAACCCTTTCACTTCAATCATGTATGTCATCTATTTCTCCTTCTCCATCACCTAAACAGAAGTTCAACTTCTCTGAGAAGTTGAACTTCTTGGGGGCAATTGTTTTCCTCATTCAGCGTATAGCTCAATATACCCGCACTGCTCGCAGCAATAGGCGGCAACATCTTTGGACTTCCGCCCTGTTCTTGCTTTGTCGCCTTCAGTCCACGCCTGTTTTTTGGGGATGTTTGTGTAGGTGCGATCAGCGATATACCCTTTTACCATTTTTCCTTCGCATTTTGGACAGTTGTTATTCATTTATTTATCTCCTTCGTATTTTCTCGTAAAGTTTAATTTTCCATTGCCGTGATGAGTTCCATCGTGGCTTCCAAATCAGGGGCGACACGCGCTTGTGCGCTTTGCTCATAGGCGTAACCGACAGCCAGCAGTTGCGGTTCGGACAGGAAGCCGCCGACAAAGATGACGGGTGACGGTGTGCCATCCGCATCGTACCCGGAGGGAACGGTCAGTGCGGGATAGCCGGCGGGCGCATACGTTTGCGCCACATCGGAGACGACGACATCAATGTCGTACTGTTCAAACATGGCGTCAAGACCGCTGCGGGCGAGGCTTTGATTCTCGTTTTTCACTTTTTCGTACGCTTCGGCGCTGAGTTGCGGGTTTTGTGATGCTTCCAGATACCCTTGCCCGTAGGGCGCGCGGTTGGTGGTATCTTAATTGTTGAAGGCGATGATTGCTTCCAGTGATTGGGGTGCGCCATTGCCCACATCGGCAAGAAAAGCGTTGATTGCTTCTTTGTAGCCGTATTCTAAGGCAGGGACGACTGGTATTCCTTTGGGCACGGCCGTTACCGGAATTTCTACCACCGTCACTCCGGCAGCCGATAATGTCTCGCCAATTGCCCGAATCGCCTCGTTTTCAGCTTCATACACAGTCCGCAGGTTTGCCTGCTGTTCTTCATCGCTGATGTTGTTACTTTCAAAAAAGGCTGCAAACGCTTCATCATTCCAAACGGGCAGACCGACGCGCACATCAGCCAGGGCATCGGCCGTCAGGAATTGGGTGAAATCTGTGCCGGCCAGCGCGGCGGCATTGGCGGTTTCCGGATCATTCTCATCCACGCCGGTCATGGCGCTGAGCAGCACAGCCACGTCGGTGACAGTGCGCCCCACTGGGCCGGGTACATCTTGCCACGGCAGCAGAGGAATGACGTAATCGCCGCTGACCAGCCCGCGACTCGTTTTCGGAGCTACCACAGAGTTGATTACCGCTGGTTTGATGAGCGATCCTTGAGTTTCAGTGCCGACGGAAACGGCCGTTAACTCCGCCGCCACACTTACAGCCGAACCGCTGCTGGAACCAAACGTCTCAAACGGCCCATACGGGTTTTGCGTCTGCCCGCCGTTGGCGCTGAAGCCGTTGGGCATACAAGGGTCCATCCAGTTCGCCCATTCCGACAGATTCGCCTTGCCCAGAATGACCGCTCCCGCCTCACGCAGTTGGCTGACGAGGAAGGCGTCCCGATCCGGATTCCAGTTGAGCATGGCGGCTGCGCCGGCGGCCGTATGCAGGTCGTCGCCCGTGGCGATATTGTCTTTGAGCAGCACCGGAATGCCGTGCATCCCGCCGCGTACATTGCCCGCCGCTCGTTCATCATCCAATGTTTGGGCAATTTCCAACACATCGGGGTTCAGTTCCAACACCGAATTGAGCTTGTCCACGTCATACCGCTGTATACGCTCCAGATAGTAAACGACTAAATCTACCGAGGTGAGTTCGCCGCTTTCCATGAGCGCTTGCAGTTCGGGGACAGTTTTGCCGCTGACTAATGCTTCACGCGCTGTCGCCTGCTCTGACGTGTACGCCTCTAAAGCGGCGGTGAAGGGAGTGAAGTCCCGTTCCAGTTTGCCATTGTAGGCGGGTTCTGGGCGGGGATAGGGCAGGTCATTCAGGGCGCAAGCACCAGAATCGTCGCTGTTTGACGATTCTTGACCGCCACAGGCAGCCAAGAACAGGCTGGTAAACAGAACAAATACAACAATCACTTTTTTCATACCATCTTTTTCTCTCTTGTGCGCTCAGCAAGATTTGACAAATCCCTATCGTAGAACAACAAGCGCGGCGGAGGACGATTGACCTTCGCCGCGCCATGTCGTGCGCGTCCGATCAAGCGTTAAACCAACCCCGTCAGGCCAATCAGCCAGGCAGCGATAAAATTGACAATGGCGATAGACCCGGCGGCGATTAACGCGCCTACAAAGCCATTCACCTTTAACCCCTTCAAGAAGGCCCCCGCGCCAAAGATGACGACAGCGGCTACGATCAGATGAATAACTGTGCCAACCCATCCGCTAACATCGGGGATAAACCCCAAAATGAGATTGGAAAACACGGCGATGATCGCGCCGGCAATGATCGCCCAAAGGAAGTTATCCACCTCTAATCCAAGTTTTAATTTTGAAATAATCCAGATAATAATCCCGCCGATCACTGCGCCGATCAATGATCCAATTAACATTGCTATAAAATTCATGTTTTTCTCCTTTATTCTAAAAAGTGTTCAAATAGGGTAAATAATATTCTCTTTCTGCGACGCGCACGGCCGTGCCGCGGGCAGAAACCATCAACATGCTGTAAGAAACTACATATTCAAAATAGACTTAATTTCAGATAGAGCCACCTCCTCTTTTTCTGTGACGCGCACACCGCCGATGCCAAAATGGCTGCCCTCTTTATCCGCTTCGGCCACAGATTGGGCGATGTCCAGCAGCCATTGTTTGAAGCCGGCCGCCTCTTCTGGCGTACATTTTTCGTTAAGCAAAACGGCCGTATCCCGTAAGGTTTGCCGGTTCGGTTCTCGCGCATCTTCGCCTTTTGCAGTTGTTTGCGCTTCCATCCTTTCCTTATTTTTCGTCTTGGCCTGAATGTCGGCGGTAAGCGAAGTGACCAATTCCTGCGCGTTAGCTGGCGGATTCGGTTTATTTAATGCCTTGCTTAACGCTCTCATCTCTTTCATTGCGCCGATGGCGGACATGTCGGCCGTCATAATGTATGTGGCGGCGGCCGGCGGCGCTGTGATTAAAAGATTCCATTCTTCTGTTGTGTAATTTTCTTTTGTCGTCATCTTGATTTCTCCTTTGAAGCCTACCGTGGATTGCGCGGATTTATCTGGATTTTTCTCTGGTAATTCTTTGCGCTCTCCGCATTCTCCGCAGTTTTTTTTCAGTAAGGTCATCACCTGGCTACAACCGGCATGAAAGAGGTGTACAGCATAAACGTAGACGTCACATTTTTCGCGTTGTCCATTGTCACCACACAGTCGCCTGTGCCGCTGCACGCGCCGCTCCATCCGGCAAAATAACCGGCGCTGGTTGTCGCCGTCAGGGTCACCACCGTACTCTCGCGGTACGTCTCGGTGCAATCGCCGCCGCAGCTAATGCCAGACGGGCTGCTGCTGACCGCGCCGCCGCCCGTGCCGGCCACATTGACAGTTAAATCGTAAAAAGCCAATTCAAAAGCGCCAATGTCGCAAACGGCGCTGCCGTCATTATTGCCATCCTGCGGTCGGGAAACGCCCCGTTGGTCGGCCGCGCCGCAGTTGGCCCCGACGTCAATGGCGGGACTGCCGGTTTGCAGGGCGTGGGTTTGCGTATTGCCGCCATTGTCGGCCAGGGGATCGAGCATGGGGTTGGTAACATTCGTCTGGTCGCCGGACTGATTGAAGGCGCTGCTGTTTGTTGTCCCGATAAGGTTATTGCCGTTGCTGTGAAAACTATCGACGATTCCATAATCGGCATCATGTGCGTCGCCGCTACAAGAATTGCCGGAGACAATGGTGTTACTTAAAGTCGTGGAGGTGCTGCCGCCATAAGAGGAAATGCCGCATCCGCCATCGCTCCCGCTCCAAGTGACAGCGTTTCCTGTAATTGTGCTGTTGCTGATAGTTGTATTCCCTGCCTGGCTGTCAATGCCGCCGCCACGGCCGTTTGTAGCCGCATTACCTGAGATGGTGCTGTTGTCAATCGTTACTGTGCCGGCGGCGATGTAAATGCCTCCTCCGTTTTCGGCGGTGTTATTAGAAATTGTGCTGTTGGTAACCGTCAATGTACTGGTGGTGTCAACAAAAATACCTCCGCCTTTATCTGCAGTAAAAGGACTGGTACTGACGGCCGTGTTATCGCGCACAGCGCTGTTATTGATGGCGACAGTAGAACTGATAATCGCTATGCCTCCGCCGCAGGCGCCAATGAAACAATCAGGGTCGTCTCCGGAAAATTGCCGGTTGCCGTTGGCGATAACCAGGTCGTTAAAGGTGACATTGCTGTTAGCGACCTTGAAGACACGCGCGGCGTTATTACCGCTGACAGTAATAGCGCTGCCGCCGTTAATAGTCAGGTTATTGTTGCCAGTAATGACAAGCTGGCTGGTCAACGTAATCGTGCTGCTCACACTGAAGTCAATAGTGTCGCCAGAATTAGCGTCAGCAATTGCTTGCCGCAGCGAACCGGCGCCGGTGTCGTTGAGGGTAGTCACAGTGATAGCAGCGCCGGGAGCGGCTTGTGTGGCCGGTGTGTGTAAAACGCCCAGCAACGCCAGTAAAATCAGTAATGAACCGGCTCCGGATAATAAAATATGTATTTGTTTTTTTAACATTTCAAACTCCTTGTGAGGCGGCAGTCACTTAAAGAAAAAGTGACTGTCGCCTGAACGCTTGCGTGAGACTTTTCTTTAGCCGGTTGTTTGTGGCAACGGTTCGTCTGGCAAGGAAAATTTCTCCTGACGTTGTTCCAGACAGGACAAATCCGGCGCTTGTTCCGGGTTTTGGATGAAACTTTGCCCGATTTGGCCGGCGCAACTGTTGGCCGTCCACGGTTCGTGCCCTTGCTGCGGGATGACGACCAGCGCGGCGTTGTCCAGTTGTTCAGCCAGGGCAATGCCGTTTTCCAGCGGGGTGCGGGTGTCAAATTCGCCCTGCAAAATCAGGGTGGGGACGCTGCTGCTTACCGGTTCGTGATAGCTGGGGTCAGGTTCGCCCATGGGGTAGTTGGCGCAGTTGCCCACTTCTTTTGCCAGAAAGGAGTCGGGCGCAGCCAGGCCGGGAATGGCGAGGTTGGCTCGGTTGGCCACGGCCGTCGCATCCACAAAAGCTAACTGCTCCGAACAAACAATACCCGCCAGCAAAAACTGGGCGTTATTTTTAGCGGCAGCTTCCATGCGCCGGTTGGCGTCGGCTTCATCTACGGCCGCAGGCTGCGGCAAGGCATACATCGCGGCCAGCGTCTGGATGTCATCGGCCGTTAGAGCGTCAATAGCCTCCATAATTTGGGGCAGAGCGGCCTCATCCGCTAACACGTCGCGGGCGTTGGCCTTCATCGCTTCGCGGGGGTTTTCTGCCTGCGCTCCGGTCAGAATGTCGTTGACATATTGTAAGCCGCCAAAAGGGTTGTCGGCCGTGGCCCCGGCAGCGCTAATTTGCTGCATAAGGGCGTCAATGGTCGGCGACGTTGCCGAACCTTCCGGCGACTCGCCCCCCACTTCGCCATTCAACAAGGCCATATAGACGGCCGTTTCCCCCCTTTCCAGTTCGGCAATCATGCGGGGGATATAATTGGCGCGGGTGTTGCTCAGATCGCGCGGTTGCGCGAGCAGCTCATCCGGCCCGATGGTTTGGTCTCCGGCGGCAATCGGTTCTGCGGCCAGTTTTTCCAGGAGGGCAGTTGTCCGTTCCGTCAGGTTGGGGTAAGCGGCGCTGCATTCCGCGTTGGCGGCGCAATCTTCAAAGAGGCGCAGGACGGTGTTGTGGACGGCCGTCGTCAAGGTTTCCATACGGTTGGCGGTAGGTGCGGAAGGGGAATCCAAAACCACGCTGCGGATGTTGGCTTCGGGATGGCGGCGCATCGTTTCCAGCGCTAGGCGCGTGCCGTAGGACGTGCCGTGCAAGTTGAAACTGTCGTAACCGAGCGCACCCAGCATTCCCACCAGGTCGCTGGCGCTGTTGGCAGTGGTGAACTGCATCGGGTCCAGCCCGGCATTGGTGAAGGCTTCGTGGCAACGGCCGTTAATCTCCCCCGTCGTCTGGCTGTACTGCGCCAGGTACTCTTCATAAGGCAAAGAAGCGTCCGGTTTGGTATTCGCGCTGACACTGTTGACAAATGTCTCTACCTCACGCTTACCGATCTGGTCAGACAAAAAGGTGATGCACTCTTCCAGCGCCAGCCGTTCCGAAAAGAGCGTGCCCCGCTGCGCCGGGAAGATTAAATCCCGATCCTGCCGCAAATCGCCATACAGGGATGCGCCGGCAGCCACAATGCCGCTTTGGCCGGGACCACCTGCCAGATAGACGATGGGATCAGGTTGGGGATTGTCGTTTTCGGCGTACAAAATCAGGTAAGTCAGGTTTAGGGTGTCACCGTTGGGGTTGGCGTAATCAACGGGTACGGTGTAGACGCCGCAAGCGTAGGTTTCGCCTTCCACTTCGCCGGACAATACCAGAGGGCACTCGATTTCGGTGACGTCGCCTGCTTTGGCTTCGATGGCCTGGATTTCACTTTCGGTGTCAACGATGCCTTCCGATTTGCCGCCCCGGCAAGCAGCGGCAAAAAGAAGCAGCGCCAAAGAGAAAAGAATCAATTTAAAAGATATACGCATGATAATAGCTTTCCTTCTTGTTCCGGTGACAGCCACTTTTCATACATTTTAAGTGACTGCCACCGGAACATTAACACCGTTACTTCCGGCCAAAAATTAGATTTACGATGAGCAGCAGTATCACTGCACCCAGCACGGCTACGCCAAAGCTGTACAAATCGAAGCCGGTGACGCTGCCATACCCAAAGAGGCTCATAATCCAGCCGCCCAGCGCCGCGCCGACGACGCCAACGATGATGTTCATCAGGCAGCCTTGCTTATTGTTGCGACCCATGATGATGCTGGCGATCCATCCGGCCAATGCGCCAAAGATAATCCAACTTAAAATACCCATTTTTGCTCTCCTTTTCTTGCGAGAAATTGGAGGTCAAGGTTGTTGTTGACCTCAACGATAATAAGCTGCCGGATTATTCCAGCAGACAAACAACGATAACGGCCGTCCGCTTCACCTGCCCGGTCTGACCCGTTTGGGGCAATGCCTGTTACTGTTGTTGGCGTGCCGCCAGTAATACATTTTGCCGTCATTGCCCATCAACTTACGGCCGCGCAATGTGACAGTTGCCCGGCAATATGGGCAAACTGCCTCGGCCGGCGCGTCGGCCGAGGCTTCTATTTGTTTCCCGTCAGTCGTAAGCGCAATTTTCATGGTTCTAAGACCAGACAGGTTTTCAAAACCTGTCTGGTCTGGACTCCTGAAACAAATTACGCTTCCGGCGCGCCCTTCTGGCGCATTTGGCTGACGTCTGCTTGCAGCTTATCCATGCGGGTGTGCAGTCCTGCCATGCCTTGCTGCCAATCAGCGTGGATTTTTTGCGAGCCGGCTTCGGCTTCCGCCCGCATCTGCGCTCGCAAATCCTCGCCGGACGAGGGGGAAAACATCAGGGCAGCCGCCGCGCCGACAACGGCGCCTACAAAAAAGCTCAATATCATTTTCATGTTCACGTTCTCCTTTTGGCCCAGATTGGTTCAATCTTCAAGATTGAACCAATCTAAAAGCCGTAATCTGTTGTAATCTGTTAAAGCTGAGAATACCGTCAAGCCACGTCGTCCAATCCTTCCGGGGGATTGGTGGCGACGGGCTGCATCTCTTCAAAATCGGATGCCGGAGGCGCAACGGCCGTTTCCGGTTTGGCAGGTTCCGCCGGCACAATTAAATGTACATCCCGCTGCGGGAACGGCATCTCAAATTGGTGCGTGGCAAACGTATCCCAAATCGCCAGACGCAGCATACTGGCGACACCTACCATCATATTGGCGTCCGTTACCCAGGCACGTAGTTCATAATTGATGCTGTTGTCGCCAAATTCCGTCAAAAAGACCTGCGGCTCCGGTTCGTCCAGAACGCCGGGGTACCCTTTGGCCGTAGTCAGCAGCGCCTCCATCACCTCATGCGGGTTGTCATTGTAGCTGGCGCCGATGGCGATGTGGATGCGTTTGCGGCGCGGCGCTTCCTTCCCGGAGTAGTTGATGAGTGTGCCGCTGAGTAACTGGCCGTTGGGGACGATCAATTCCAAATTGTCGAAGGTGCGGATGTGGGTAGTGCGTAAGCGGATATCTTTGACGACGCCGCTGGCTCCAGCCGTTTCGATGATGTCGCCTGGCGTCAGGCTGCGTTCAAAGAGCAGGATGAAGCCGCTGACGAAATTGTTGATCAACTCCTGCATCCCGAAGCCGATACCAACGGAAAGACCGCCGAGGATGACGGCGACGGCCGTTAAATCCACCCCCGCCACCATCAAGCCCACCAGCGCCCCCACCATAATCACCACATAGCCGCTAAAGGTAGCCACAATGGGAATAACAGACGGATCAACATCCATGCGGGGCAAAACCACATCCCGCAGCAGGCCGCGCACCCAGTTTCCCAGCAGAACGAAGATGTACAGCGCCAGCAGCCCGCCCAGAATGGCCCCCACGGGCACGGAAACGTCTTTGGTGAAGGTGACTTGATAGGCCAGAATGCTGTCCAGCAGGCCGACGACGTGCATCAAGACCAGGACAATCATGGTGGGGCGCAAAATCTGGTTCCGCCACAGCCGTTTTTGCTCCGGTTTGAGCCAAAGGTCAATGGCGGCGGCCAGCGTCCGGTAGAGCAACCACAAACCGAAGAAGGGAACGACGTAATCCAGCACGCCATGCGGCCACCCGGCCTTGGCAAACAGGTTGATGGTTACATTGCCGGTAATCCAGATGGCTAACGGCCGGGCCACGGCCAACCCCAGCGCCACAATCTGCCCCAGCCAGGAAGCGTACCGCAGCGCCGGCCCTTCCTGGAGACGTCGTTCCCCCCGCTTGAGGACGCGCCGCAAAATCCAGCCCGCCAGCAGCCCCAGCAGCACAAAAACGATCAGGGCAATTGTTTCCGGCAGGAGTTCGCGGGCCAAAAAATCAGAAACCCATTCTTTAATTTGCTGCCAAATTTCTGTAAACATAATGTTGTTAGAAGTTCAACTTCTCAAAGAAGTTGAACTTCTTGGGTAAAGCAGTCTCATTACCATATTATCTGAAAGCATGTTGGCAGATTCCTCAGCGCCAACTTGACCGGCGCCTTCGCTGCCGTCGTTGGTTCAGGCGGGGATGGTTTATTTTCTTCATTCGTTTTTCCTCGATTTTCTAATCACTGTCTCAATCGCCCGAGTCAATTCTTCGGGCGCACTGTCTTCGTGAATAAAACACAATTTTCCCGGCTCAAAATCAAACACATTTTCATTATTGCTGTCCAAACTATACAGAATCAAAACGGTAATGCCCGGATTTTCCCACCAGATGCGCCATAAAGGGCCGGGGCCATCTTTTTGGAATGTTTTCTGGTCTATGAGGATGACATCCGGGGATGAAGCCCGCGCCATCAGCACAGCTTCCTGCTCGCTGGATGCCTCGCCTATCACCATAATGGACGGCATGGCGTTCAGTAAGTGACTTAACCCTTTTCGCTCGACCGTTTGTTCATTCACCACCAAAATTCGTATCGGATTTCCCAAAATACACCCTTGTTTTCTCGTTGGTTGTGGCTTTTTCCGGGTTTTCAGTAAAATACTAACGGCCGTTCGTCTAAAGATCGTCTAGGATTCGCCGTAATTTGTACCTGGAGCAGAATGGAATCCGTTTTACGCCTTAAATTATTTGGTTCGCCGGAAGTGTGGCTTGATGAAGAGCCGCTGACAGGCTTTATCACTACCAAGAGCCGCGCCCTGCTTTTTTTTCTGGTTATGAAACCGGGAGTTCACGGCCGTCACACCCTGGCTGCCCTGCTCTGGCCGGAAACCACCGAACCCAAAGCCTTAAAAAATCTCCGTGACGTCCTCTCCAATTTGCGTAAACTGGCCGGCGCGCATCTGGACATCACCCGCCAGACGGCCGCTTTCCGGCGGGACTCCGCTTATGTGCTGGACGTGGAAGAGTTCAGCGCGCTGCTGGAGCAATATAAACGGGGCGCGGGCGAGATTGGCGATTTGGAAACGGCCGTATCCCTCTATAAGGGTGATTTTCTGGATGGATTTCATCTGGCCAAAACAGAACGGTACGAAGCGTGGCTGACCTCAGAACGGGAGCAGTTGTGGCAAGCCCAGAAAACAGCCTTAAATACCCTGGCTGCGCGGTATGCAGCCCAGGCGGATTACAGCCGCAGCCTGGAATACGTTTCCCGCTTGCTGCGTTTGGACCCCTATTGCGAACAGGGACAGCGGCTCAAAATAGCCTTGTTGGCGCGCCTGGAGCAGCGCAATGACGCCCTGGCTCAATACGCCGCCTATCGTCATTTGCTGAACGAAGAATTAGGCGTCGCACCGGCCGCAGAGACGACCGCCCTTTACGAACAGATTAAGGCGGGGGGGATTGGCGATTGGCGATTGGCGATTGGCGATGAGGAAATCGCCAATCGCCAATCCTTCGACAAACTCAGGACAAGTCCGCCAATCGCTACCCAAATTGATTGGGGGGATATTCCGGGCGAGGCTGCTTTTTACGGCCGTCGGGAACAGCTAAAACAATTGTTACAATGGCTTAACGACGGGCAGCACAGCTTCATTGCCATCACCGGTATGGGCGGCGTGGGTAAAACAGCGTTGGCCGCCCGGCTGGTCCGCCGGTTGGCGCAGCCGCCCCACGCCTGCGAATTTATTCTCTGGCGTTCCTTAATCAACGTACCGCCGCTTACGGCCGTTCTGCAAAACTGGCTGGAAACACTTTCCGGTCAGCAGTTGGCTGAACTACCGGAAAGCATAGATGAACAATTATCGCTGCTCCTGACCCGGCTGCGGGAACATCGCTGCCTGCTGGTTCTGGATAACTTTGAAAGCGTCATGGCATCCGGCGTCAACGCCGGGCGTTACCGGGCAGAGTACGAAGCATACGGGCAGTTGATCCAGCGCATCGGCGGCGGGCGGCAGGGCCAAAGCTGCCTGCTGATCACCAGCCGGGAACTGCCGGGCAAGCTGGCCCGTCTGACGGGAGACGCCGCTCCATCAGCCGTTATAAATTTGTCCGGTCTGCCGGAAAAGCCGGGGGTAGCTATGCTGCGGGCGCAGGGCTTAACCGGCACAGCGAAAAAACTCTCAGCTCTTGTGCAGCGGTATTCGGGCAACCCCCTGGCCCTGAAACTGGCAGCGGACACGGCCCGAACCTTGTTTGCCGGCGATACGGGTATGTTGTTGGCGGACACGGCCGTCTACGGCGACATCCGCGACGTGTTAGATGAACAATTTCACCGCCTGACCCCCCTGGAAGAAGAGATCATCACCTGGCTGGCCGTCGAGCGCGAGCCGGTTTCCGCCCAAATCATCTGGGACGACCTGGCCCGGCCGCCGCACAAACGCCAATTTCTGGAAGCGCTGCGTTCCCTCTATTTTCGTTCCCTGCTGGAATCTATCCCGGAATCAGATCCGGCAGATACCGGCGGCGCGCCCCGCTACACCCTGCAAAATGTGATTATGGAATACGCCGCCGGCCGCTTCATAGAAGCCGTCTGCCGGGAAATCGAGGCGGGTGAATTGAACCTGCTGCAACGAATCGCCCTGCTCAAAGCGCGCGCCAAAGAATACGTCCAGCAAGGCCAGCGCCGCCTGCTGTTGGAACCGGTCGTTCAATGGCTGGTTCGCCGTCTGGGGCTGGCGGGCGCTGTAAACAAATTGCGCTTTTTGCTGAAAACGGCGCAGATGCAGCCAGCCCTGTCGCCCGGTTACGCCGCAGCCAACATTCTGCACCTGCTGGTCGCCCTGGATGCAGAGTTGGACGGCTGGGATTTTTCCCATTTACCCATCCGGCAGGCAGATTTGCGCCACGTTGTCCTGCGCGGCGTTTCCTTCCGGGGCAGCGACTTGAGCAGCGCCGTTTTCCGGGACACCTTTGGCATCGTCCCCGCCGTTGCTTTCAGCCCGGACGGGCAGTTTCTGGCCGCCGTTGCTTCCGAAGGTTCCATCACGCTCTGGCGGCTGCGCGAGTACCAGCCCTGGCGGGTGATGAAACGCCTTGCCGGTTATGACATATCGATTGCTTTCAGCCCCGATGGGCAGGTTCTGGCTGGCGGCGGCAGCGATAACGTTATTCGCCTGTGGGACGTTGCTTCCGGGCAGCAAATACGGCAGTTAACAGCGCACACCGGTCAGATAACGGCCGTTCTCTTCCACCCGGACGGCCAGACGTTAATCAGTAGCAGCGAAGATCAGACAATTGGCCTGTGGGATGCGGCCGGCGGGCAGCTTTTGCAGCAAATCCCCACCCCCGGCAACCTCATCCTGGCGCTGGCTGCCAGCCCGGACGGGCAGATTGTGGCCGGGGGCGGTTATGACGGGATGGTGTATTTGTGGCGGTCAGATTCGGGCGCGTTCATCCGCCGCCTGGGCGACGCGCCAGCGGAAAAGATTCATGCCGTCGCCTTCAGCCCCGATGGCGCTTTGCTGGCAGCGGCCGGTGAGGATCATGAGATTCAGTTATGGGATGTCCGGACCGGTGAAAAACATCGCTCTCTGACCGGCCACGCCAATTTTGTCCTCTCCGCTGCTTTTCATCCTGACGGCCGTATCCTGGCCAGCAGCAGCGCTGACAAAACCATTCGTTTGTGGGATTGGCGGCGAGGGCGTACCGTGCGTGTCATTCACGGCAGCGCCAACTGGATAACCAGCGTTGCTTTTAGTCCGGATGGTGAGATTCTGGCCAGCGGTAGTTATGACCGGCAGATTCGCTTGTGGCAGAGCCGCAGCGGGCATTTGCTTCATACGCTGCAAGGGTCGCTGAAAATGGTAAATCTGATGGCGTTCAGCACAGACGGCCGTTTGCTGGGCAGCGCCTCTTATGACCGTCCGGTTCTGTTGTGGGACGCGCATGATGGCGCTCTTTTGCGCACCTTGCAGGGGCACAGCAGCACGGTGCGCCAATTGGCCTTTAGCCCGGACGGCCGCACCCTGGCCATCAGCGGCGACGAGAACAAAGTGCGTTTATGGGATACGCAAACCGGCCAATTGTCACAAACCCTGACTGTGAACAGCAATTTTGTGCGCACGCTGGCTTTTAGTCCAGACGGCCGTTTTTTGGCCGCCGGCGACGGCACAGGATACGGCGCTGTTGTGATTTGGGAGGCGGCTGCGGGCCAACCGCACTTTACCGTGCCGGAAGCCCGCACCGGCCTGGAATCTCACATTTGTTTCAGCCCCGACGGGCGGTATCTGGCTTACAGCAGCCGCGATTTTGCCCTCAACCTCCTGGATGTCTACCAGGGCGCGGTTTGCTGCTCCCTGACCGGCCACCAGTCGCCCATCGAGGGAATTCGCTTCTCGCCGGACGGTTCCCTGCTGGCTTCCCTGGACAGGGACGGGACGCTGTATGTCTGGCGAGCGGCGGCGGATGGTTCTTTCCGCCTTCAGGCGCAATTTCCGGGGAGCAGCGCCAATGTTGATGTTTGGAACCTGGCTTTCAGCCCGGATGGCCGGGCCATTGCCTGCCAACTGGATGGCGGCCGTATCGGGATTTTTGATGGGGATGGCGGGCGGCTGCTTTGTTCAATTCAGGAGACGCTCTATGGGGAGGGGTGTATGGTATTCAGTGGGGATGGCTCATTTTTGCTGACCGGCAGCGGTGACGGCCGGGTACGCATGTGGGACGCAGCCAATGGCGAGCGCTGCCAAACGCTGGCCGGGCACGAGGGAATCGTGAGAACTGTTGCGGCTGATGGGGTGAACGGCCGTATCGCCAGCAGTGGTGATGACGGGACGATTCGCCTGTGGCATATTCCGGCGGGGGAGTGTGCGCTGGCACTGACCCCGCCGGGGCCGTATGAGGGGTTGGACATTACTGGGGCAGCGGGGTTATCCCCGGCACAGGTGGAAACCCTTAAAGCGCTGGGGGCAGTGACCCAATAAAAACAACCCCTCTCTGACAAGCTGACCTTCCTGGGTGATA
>JAJRTP010000448.1 GCA_024278255.1 Chloroflexota bacterium
CAGCACAACAATGCGATGTTGTGATACCAGGCTTATGCGAATGCTGTCAACCTCAACTTCGATCATGAATGTCCTCTCTGGTTTGTACCAATTTGGGCAGCATGGTTCAGCTACCTTTTTTATCATGTACTTTCAGGATTTTAGCATAAAAGCGAAATTTGTTCACCCGATTTTTTTGTAGAGCGATTTTGCAAATCGCTCAAGGACGATTTACAAAATCGTCCTGCAAATTAGTCAGACAATACCCAGGTTTGGCCGGACAAGACGAAATCAAGTTGGGATAAGGTGGTCAGGTTGGGCCGCGTTACTTTGACGATGGCGCGATTGCCATTTAACTCTGCTTGCTGCACTTCATACCCTTCTATTGCAGCGGTGTGTACGATGTCGTGGTAGCTGAGGGCGAGGGGGTCTATGTAACGGCCGTCATTATCCAACACCCGCGCCACACTATCCAGCAACGCATTGGCCCGTTTATAGTCACCCTGCCGCATAGCCGCATCAGCCGAAGCCAGCATAGTTTCCAGAATAACGTTGACTTCTGCGCGGGGATGACGGGTGAGGTCGGCCGGATTGCCTTCTTCCTGCAAAGCGCCGGGATAGGGCAGCCAGGCGGTGAGGAAGTAAGCGGTGGGGTCATACGCTTGCTGGTAGCGGCGCATGGTGTTGTAGTAACGGATACTGGTTTGCAGGTCAAGTACGGCCGTATCATCCGGTTCCAAAGGTTCCATCGAAGCCAGCCAATCCGCTTCCGCTTGGGCCAGGGTAATGCCAAAATATTGCTGCAAGTTCAGGTCTACCGCTTCTGACAAGGTAGGCGCGTCATCGGCCGTCACGTCCGCATAGAAAGCGCGGAATTGGGGCCAGCCATATTGCTCGACGAGATATTTTACAAAACCGGCCGCTTCCAGATAGCCGATCTCATGCTGTATCGGGTAAAAATCATCAATGAGCTGCGGCAGCGGCACATATTGCCCCAGCGCGACGAGGGCGGCAGAACGCGGCCCCAAGTCTTCGGCCTTATAATGCCCACCGCTGGCCCAAACAGCCACCCCTTCAGCCAAAAAGCTGATACGGTCTGGAGCAAACTGCCGGTCCAGAATATGGATAGCTTCGTGGGTCAACACTTCGTTCAGCCCCTTGCCGCTGTATTGGCGATCCAGGTAGGAAACAACCATGGCGTTGCCGGCGTAACCGCCTTGCCCGATGACCCGATCTATAAAGTAGGCGTGTAGTTTTTCGGCGGGTTCTACGTCCAATCTGGCGGCGGCGTTGTCTACGGCCGTTTCTGTCGCCGCCAATAAACTGGTCAAATCCCGGTAAGCGGCCGTTCCGCTGACCACGTGGACGGTGCAGCAGTCAGTTTCGGCCGTTACCCAGGTAGCGTCCCGCTGGGGAATGGGCATTTCGGCCCGATCCCGAATGTTGACGTTGAGGGCCACCTGGTTGTTATCTTCGTTTTCATCCCCCACCTGGATGGCGTCGTATCTGTCCAGAATGACGTGGACGAGGTGTTCCCCCGGTTCGCCGTTGGTGTCCCAGGCCCAGGTAAACAGGGCCACAGCATCCCCGCCCAGATTGACGTATTCCAGGGTGCCGTCGGTAATATCCTGATAATCTACCAGGACGTTCACAGTCACGTCCTGGGGTGTGATGTTGTCGGGAACGTAGGCCAAAATCTGAAAGGTCACTTTTTCTCCGGCGTAAATTTCCGGCACGGGGTAGAGGTAAACGTCGTCTTCAGAGATGGATAAATCCGGCGGCAGGGGGGATGGGGTGGGTTCTGGTTTCAAGGTGGGCGGTACGGCCGTGGGCGAGGGTACGGCCGTCGGGCTGGCAGTGGGAGTGGGTGGGGCGGTGGGGCTGGTTACGGCCGTGATGGGGAGAGGAGAAGGTACGGCCGTGGGCGAATCTGTGGCCTGAGAGCAGGCCACCAGAACGAGCAGCCAGCTAATTAAAATAAAAGGGTAAATTCTTCTCGGCATTTTTCCCATTACAGGGGCAACCAATACAATGGCTTCCCACCGTGGTTTGTGGTGTAGTACAAGAGTATCTCTTACCGTAAGAGCAACTCTTGCTTGCAAGAACAACTGTTATTGTAACGAAGCGCTTCTCTAAGAGGCTGACGATCCCCCCACTTTTAGCAAACGTTAACTTTTCGGGGAACCACGAATATAACAGATGAAGTGGATTTACACGGATTTGTCGTTATCCGGGCAAATCCATCTCATCCGCACCATCCGTGGTCACCCGCCAAACAAACTGCGGAAGAAATCACGCAGCCGCTGCCAGAATGATTTTGGGGGCGACGGCGGGGGTTGTGGGGGGGGCGGTGTAGGTTGTGTTGGTGGCGTGGGTGGGGCTGGCGGCGGTTCCGGGGGGGTAGGTTCTTCGGGCGGTTCCGGCGGTGTAGGTTCTTCTGGCGGCGCCGGTTCTTCTGGTGGCGGCGGCGGTTCCGGTGGGGCCACCTGAGCCGGGAACAGGACGTTGAGATGCTCGGCAACAGCAACAACATCATTGGCCAGGGCGTGTTCCGGGGCATCGCCTACTTCTCCGGCAAAATGTAAGCCAACGGCCAGGCCGCTTGCCTCATCCACCCAAATGGAACCGGAATCACCGCCCAGGCTGACTTCTACCGGGCCGGCGTCGGGACGGGGCACAATGCGCATGACGCGCTGTAACTGGCGCACCCCGGCCGCATTGTAGTTAAGCGGAACCGTCATCATAATGCCATCAATAAACCCCTCGGTGAGGCCGGTGGTACGGCCGCTTTTCCAGACGCGCATCCCCAGGCGGGGTTTGGTAGCGCCTTTGATGGCCCGGCCTTCCAGCGTTTGCTCTTGGATGGGGCGGTCACCGCTGATTTTGCACACGGCCGCATCAAACGGCCCCAAGACAGAACGGGAAATCGTAGCGATAACATCTGCCGCCCGGCCACCATCCAAACGGCCCGGCTGCCAGACGGGGTCGCCGGGTTGGGCTTGTAG
>JAJRTP010000449.1 GCA_024278255.1 Chloroflexota bacterium
CATGCACTCCGTTGTCTACGGCGGGTTTTCCACTGAGGCACTGTTGGGGCGCATTGATGACAGTAAATCCAAGCTGCTCATCACCGCCGACGGCGCCTGGCTGCGCGGCAACATCATTCCCTTGAAGGAGATTGCCAACAAAGCAGTAGACCGGGCCGGCACGATTCAATCCGTTATTTGCGTGCAGCGGACGGGGCAAGAGGTGGAAATGGTCCACGGCCGTGACTACTGGTACCACGATCTGATGCGTCTGCCCATCGCTGACCCCAAAGCTCCCACCGAAGTGATGGACGCCGAAGACCCCCTCTTTATCCTCTACACCTCCGGCACCACTGGCAAGCCCAAAGCCATTCTGCATACCCACGGCGGCTACATGGTCTACACCTCCACCACGCTTAAATGGGTATTCGACATCAAACCCGAAGACATCTGGTGGTGTGCTGCCGACCCCGGCTGGATTACCGGGCACAGTTATATTGTCTATGCCCCGCTCATTTTAGGGGCTACCAGCTTCATGTACGAAGGCGCGCCCACCCATCCCTACCCGGATCGCTGGTGGTCGCTCATTGCCAAATACGGCATCACCATTCTTTACACCGCACCGACGGCCATTCGCGGCCTGATGCGCTTTGGCCAAAGCTGGCCCAACAAGCACGATCTGTCCAGCCTGCGCCTGCTTGGTTCCGTGGGCGAACCGATCAACCCGGAAGCGTGGAAATGGTATTACCGCGTCATCGGCCACGAAAACTGTCCCATTATGGATACTTGGTGGCAAACCGAAACCGGCGGCTACATGATTACCCCTCTGCCCAGCGTGCCCCTCAAACCCGGTTCCGCCACGCGTGGCTTCCCCGGCGTTCAGGTAGATGTGGTAGACGAAGATGGCGAGCCACTGCCGCCCAATGAGGAAGGTTATTTGGTTATCCAATCACCCTGGCCGGGCATGTTACGTACCATTTACCAGGACCCGGATCGCTACGTGCAGCAGTACTGGGATCGGTTCAAGGAGCAGGGCTGGTACTTGCCCGGTGACAGCGCCAAAAAGGACGAAGACGGTTACATTTGGGTTATCGGCCGCATTGATGACGTGATCAAAGTGTCTGGCTACCGTCTGGGCACGGCCGAAATTGAAAGCGCCCTGGTTAGCCATCCGGCCGTGGCTGAGGCGGCCTGCATCGGTGTGCCCGATCCCAACGAGGTCAAAGGCAACATCATCAAAGCGTACTGCATTCTGCGGCAGGGGTATGAACCCAGTGAAAAATTGGCTCAGGAACTGCGGGATCACGTTGGCGAGGATATGGGCCCCATTGCTAAACCGGCTACTGTTGAATTTGTAGACAGCCTGCCCAAAACCCGCTCCGGTAAAATTATGCGGCGTGTCCTGAAAGCTCAAGCTCTGGGCCAGGATGTAGGCGACTTGTCTACTTTAGCTGATTAATCACCTTAACTGTGGCACGATTTTCTAAAAATCGTGCCACTGCAATGTAACTTACAAAAATTTCAGAAGAATTCTACGAGGTAAAAAATTATGACAGTACACTTATATTTATCCCTCATTCCTGAAGCATTAATTGCTTCGATGCTTAGCCCGGATGAGTTTGCCGTATATTATTCGGTAGGCAGCCAGAAGAAGACGCGGGGTGAGGCTATCTTTGCAGAAATTGACCCTGATTTCCGTGACGACTTTTTTAATATTGATGCAGGTATTGAACGATGCGTACCGCATGAAGATGGGACGCCCAAACGATCTGTTTACATTTCTGCTTACCGCGTATTGGAACATATACCACTGGAGGCGATTCAGAAACTTTACCTGGTTACGGCCTATGGCGAGGCGTTGGCTTTGGACCCGGTGGATGCTTTTCAGATGCCCGAACCGGCCGAAGAATTGCACATGTATCAGGAAATTGTCCCCATTTCTCCTTTGGTGGTGAGTACCTGGGGGCCGGTGGATTTTTACAAATCTATTACGCAGGACTCGAACAGCCTGATTCATTTGCCAGCCATCAGCTTTGCAGAACTGGATTTAGGTGAACTGGCTGCCGATCCGGAACATGGTGCTTTGCGTGATTTGCCTTATGATTATGTGGGGCATTTGCGGGAATGTTTGATTGAGGTAAAGGATAAAAATATCCATACAAAGATGGTAGACCGGCTGGCTTCTCCAGAATTTCCATACCGGACGATTAAGAGCGGTATTTATATTGGTAATGCTAAGGGGCTGGTTTGTTTCCCACTGCCTTCCCGTGATGAATTGCGCGGTAAGTATTATCGTTGGTGGCGTTCGGCCAATGCGAATGTTTAATGGGATTGGGGCTAGGTAAGGTTGGGGTGACGGAGGGATGGTAACGGCCGTACCCCCACGCTTATCCTTCGTTCGCCGTCATTGGTTTGACAGTATTTTAGGCGTTCGCTAAAATTTCCCAACCTTAACTTTCCATCCACAGAGAGTTTGACCTAATTTTCACACGTTAAACGACAATAGAAACAGGATTTTAACGGTTTTTGTCTGGATTTGGCTGAGTACTCTAATCAGTTGACCACATCAGCCCCGCCTGCAATGCCGTGAATATTGATGCGAGGAGATATTTGATGAATGTAACGAATTATTATTCAGTTGCCGCTCAAAGTACAGAGCGGGCGGCATTACCAGCTATCTGGTTTTTAGCGCCTCTGGGCGCTTTGTTAGCCTTGATATTTGCCTGGTATTTTTACCGGGGAGTTATGAAAGAAAGCGAAGGCACGCCCAAGATGATTGAGATTGCCCAGGCTGTACGGGAAGGGGCAAAGGCATACTTAAGCCGCCAATATCGAGTGGTGGCGCTTGTCTTTGTGGCTTTGTTCATTATCTTTCAGATAATGGCTTTCTTCGGGCTGCAAAATCCGGTTATCCCTTATGCCTTTCTCACCGGCGGTTTTTTCTCGGCATTGACCGGCTATATCGGCATGAAAACGGCCACAAATGCTTCTGCCCGAACGGCTAATTCTGCCAGTAACAGCTTGAATGCCGGATTGAAGGTGGCCTTGCGGGCCGGGGCTGTTATGGGGCTGGTGGTTGTGGGGTTTGCCTTGCTGGATATTACAGCTTGGTTCTTGCTGCTTTATTATGTGTTTCCCGCGATACTCCCCAACAGCGCTATCAGTATGGCTGCCAATCCGTTACCGGTGATTACGGCCGTTATGCTGAGCTTTGGCATGGGGGCTTCCACCCAGGCCTTGTTTGCTCGTGTGGGCGGCGGTATCTTCACCAAAGCGGCCGATGTGGGCGCAGACCTGGTGGGTAAAGTAGAAGTAGGTATCCCCGAAGATGATCCCCGCAACCCGGCGACAATTGCCGACAATGTGGGGGACAACGTCGGGGATGTGGCCGGCATGGGCGCTGACTTGTATGAATCCTATGCTGGGTCTATTTTGGCGACCTCAGCCCTGGGCGTGGCGGCTGTGACCACAGCCGGTGCAGCCTTTTTGGCGGGAACCGGTGCGAGCCAGATGGAAATGCAACTGCGTTTTATTGCTGCTCCGCTGTCCCTGGCTGGTATTGGCGTTGTCTTGTCAATTATTGGCATTTTCCTGGTGCGTACCGAAGATGGCGCCAGCCAGGAAAAACTGATTGGCGCTTTGAATAAGGGCTTTTATTTCAGTTCTGTAGGTATCGCGGTATTGTCTTTACCGTTGTTATATTTGTTGGGTTTGCCCAATTATTGGTCTATCTGGATCGCGGTTCTGACAGGTCTGATTGTGGGTGTGGTTGTGGGGAAGGCCACCGAATACTATACGTCTCACGCCCATAAACCGACCCGTGGTATTGCGGATCAAGCAAAAACAAGCCCGGCTACGCTTATTATTGAAGGTATGTCTGTCGGTATGGAATCTACCGGTTGGCCGGTATTAGCTGTGGCTGTGGGTATTGCTGTCAGTTTTTATGTGATGGGTGGCATCATAAATATTTCGATGGGTTTATATGGCGTGGCTATCGCGGCCGTGGGAATGTTGTCTACGCTGGGATTTACGCTGGCCACGGATGCTTACGGGCCTATTGCCGATAATGCCGGCGGTAATGCGGAAATGGCTGGCCTGGACCCACAGGTTCGGGAACGCACCGATCAATTGGACGCGGTAGGTAATACGACGGCCGCTATGGGGAAAGGGTTTGCCATTGGTTCGGCGGCTCTGACGGCACTGGCTTTGTTGGCTGCTTATCTGGAAGAAGTGCGGTTGGCCTTGATTTTGGATGGCGATACTGCGCTGCGTTCGCTGGATTCGGCGCGGGCTGTGGCTGAATGGACTATGCAGGATTTTATGAATTATTACAACGTGACCATTCTGAATCCGGCTGTGTTGATTGGTGCGCTTGTGGGGGCGGGTACGGCTTTCTATTTCTCGTCTTTAACCATGCGGGCCGTGGGCCGGGCGGCCGGAGCCATGGTAGAAGAAGTGCGCCGCCAATTCCGGGAGAAACCAGGTATTCTGGAAGGTACGGATAAACCGGATTATGTGAGTTGTGTGGCCATCAGTACCGCTTCGGCACAGAAAGAAATGGTAGCGCCTTCTGTGCTGGCTTTGGCTGTGCCCGTTTTAATTGGCATTCTATTTGGTGTGGCCGGGGTGATGGGATTGTTGGCCGGTACGCTGGCTACTGGCTTTGCTCTGGCTGTGATGATGTCTAACTCTGGCGGCGCCTGGGACAATGCTAAAAAATATATTGAAGAGGGACATTATGGCGGTAAAGGCTCGAATGCGCATAAGGCGTCTATTGTCGGTGACACGGTGGGCGACCCGTTTAAGGATACGTCCGGGCCGTCACTGAATATTCTGATTAAGTTGATGTCTATGACGGCCGTTGTTTTTGCCGGCGTGACTGTCTTTTTTGACACGGGCCTGGGTCTGGTGAATATGTTATTTGGCGGGTAGGTTACGGCCGTCAGTTGCAGGTATGATTCAGAGGCGAGGTGCACACCCTCGCCTCTTTACATTTGAGGTATAATGGGGGTGAGGAAGACGATATGAGTACCGGTATTGTGTACGCCCCGGCTTTGGCCCACGAGAAAATCGGACATCCTGAATGTAATGCCCGGATCAGCCACATCCTGCCCTTTTTGGAGAAGGCAGGGGTGCTGGCTGATCTGGTCAATGTGGCGGCGGTTCCGGCTACGGCCGTACAACTGGAGCAGGTTCACAACAAGGCTCTGGTCAATCACGTGCAGCGGGTGTCACACTCAGGCGGCGGGCTGCTGGATTATGGGGATACGTATGCGACGGCCGAAAGTTATGAGCTGGCGCGGTTGGCAGCCGGGGCGGGGATGACGGCCGTAGACGCCATCATGCGCGGCGAAATACAAAACGCTTTTGCCCTGGTGCGCCCGCCCGGCCATCACGCCGAACAAGACCGGGTCAGTGGTTTTTGTCTTTTCAACAATGTGGCTGTGGCTGCCCGGTACGCTCAGCGCGAACATGGAGTGCAGCGTGTACTCATCGTAGATTTTGACGTGCATCACGGCAACGGCACGCAGGATATTTTTTACCGGGACGATTCCGTCCTCTTTGTGTCCGTCCATCTCTTTGTACCCCGGCTGTTCTATCCGGGTACCGGTTCCAAACGGGAGATGGGTTTTGCGGGCGGCCAGGGGTATACGTTGAATGTACCTCTGATGCCTTATGTGGGGGATGCGGGTTACGGCCGTATCTTCCAGGAACTCATCCGCCCCAAAGCGGCCGCTTTCCAGCCGGACATCATTCTGGTGTCGGCCGGATTTGACGCTCACTGGCGCGATCCGTTGGCGATGGCCGGGCTGAGTTTGACCGGTTACGCCCAAATGGGACAGGCTTTGGCGCAACTGGCTGACGAATTATGTGACGGCCGTATCCTTTTTATATTAGAAGGCGGTTACGAAATAGACGTCCTTTCCCACGGTATCCTCAATCTGTTTTACACTTTGCTGGGGCAGGATAACATTATAGACCCCTATGGCCCCATGCCCCAGGAAGAGCCGGATATTTCCTCACTGTTAGATGAGTTAAAGCAGAGCCACTTGATTTATTAGGAAAACTTTGCATAATATTATGTTAGGTTAACAAGAAAAAACAGTTATTTTGCCCGTCGGGTAAGCGCGGCGTCATTCAGACAGTGGAAGATGCGCGGGCAATGGATAATGCTGGAAAGTATTATATGACTACAATAACTCTCCACGAATACCTGGAAAAAATCGATGAGCTGATTGATGAAAATCGGTTGGATGAAGCGATTGCTCACTGCCGCCACATCCTGGAAAATTACCCGCGCTATGTAGCCGTTTATCGCTTGATGGGTAAAGCTTACGTAGAAAAATATTACTTTGAAGAGGCTGCTGATTTATTCCAACGAGTGCTGAGTGCTGAACCCAATGACCTGGTATCCCATACGGCCATGTCCATCATTTACAAAGAGACCGGCAAGCCGGATCAATCTTTGTGGCATCTGGAGCGGGCTTTTGAAATTGACCCCTACAACGAAGCGCTGCGGGAAGAATTGCGCCATCTCTATGCCGAACAGTATGACGATTTGCCTTATCGCCTGCCGCTGACGCCGGGCGCTGCGGGCCACCTGTACCTGAAGGGCGAGATGTACCAGCAGGCCGTACAGGTTTTGCAGCCGGCATTGGCAGAAGAGAATGACCGGGTGGATTTGGAAGTGATGTTGGCTGAAGCTCTGTGGCAGGGGCGGGATGACCAGCGGATTGATGCGGAAGAGGTTTGTCTGAACATCATGGACAAACTGCCGGATTGTATTGTGGCTAATTCTGTGCTGGCCACTATTTGGCTGCGCACGGGACGGGTGACCGAGTCGCAAAAGTATTTGTCACGGGTAAAGAGCCTGACTTGTTTGGATATGGCCAGCCTGGATGGGGAAACGGCCGTAGGCCGAGCCTTTATGACCGATGGCGCGATAGAACTGCCGGATGAACTCACCTTGTCTCTGCTTGAGGTTGAATCAGAGGCCATGCCCGTAGAAAAACCATCTGCTGATTGGGTAAGCGAAGTGACTTTTGATCCTGACGTGCCTCCCACCGAACAGGATGCGCCAGAAGTTGTGCTGGAAGGCGAAAGCGGGATGCACAGCTATGACTGGATGATAGATGTTGACGCTGAACCGGCTGCGCCGGATAGTGTGTCGGAAGCGGAGGCTGCTCTTTTCGAGGACACAGATTGGTTTGCTGATGCGGCTCAAGATATCGAAGATGAAGTTGCCGGTGAATCTGGCATTTTGGCTGATGCTGCATTAGGGGCGATGGCTTTTTCCCTGCTCGACTCGGATACAGATTCCCTGGATGAAGCGCCATCTGAGAAAAGCGGACTGCTGGAAACGGATTGGTTCCTGGAAGAAGCGGCAACGGTAACCGGTGCTGCTGAAGACGTCCCTGAATGGCTGGAAGGGACAGCGGCTGAGGGCATCGATCAAGCTGCCACCGATGAAGATATACCCGTCTGGCTGGCAGAGGAAACGGGCGACTTGGCCCAGATGGAGCAAACAGCAGGGCACGGTCCAGAGGATGAAGTGCCGGATTGGTTGAATGAGGCCACTGGCGATGATTTGGAACCGATTCAGATGACCCGGACTGAAGCAGATGAGTGGGTTTTTGCCGAGGATAGTGAAGACGAGCTATCCACCCCGGAAACGGAGACAGAGATTATGGAACAAGAAACGCCAGAAGCCGAAAGTGAGGATGACTGGTTGTCGGAATTAGCTGGCGATCAGGATGAAGATATTTTCTCCACTGAATCGGAGACTCCGCAGCCTGAAGCGGCCGAAGATGATGAAGAGTGGTTGTCGGCGTTGGGGATTGATGAGGAAGTGGCCCTGGCGCCGGAGACGGATACGGCCGTACCCGGCGATGAGGATTTTCTGGCTCAATTCGACGCCGCTGAAGCGGATGGAGAAATGCCGGCTGCCGATACCGTTGAAGATGACTGGCTGGCGGCCCTGGATGGCGAGGGGGTCGAGGAAACGCCTCTGGAACTGGATAGCAACTGGTTGACGCCGCCTGATGAAGAATCTCGGAACTTTTCTGATAAAGTGGTTGCGGCTGCTGCGGCTAAAGGGTTGACCGATTTGTTTGGGCCTGATGACGCCGAAGACGGCCAGTCTGCTGCGGAAGAGGAAGCAGATGAAGACCTGGAAGATTGGCTGTCTGTGTTGGCGGATGAAGGGGTGGAAACGGACAGCCTGGAATTGATGGGCGCGGAGGACACGGCCGTAGAATCTGACTTGCTGCCGGAAGCGGAAGAAGACGATGATTGGCTGACGGTTCTGTCGGGTGAAGAACTGGCAGATGTGCCAGAAGAAGCTGAAACTCCTGAATCAACGGCCGTCGAAATTGGCGAATTGACCCCCGAAGACCTGGAAGGCACCGATTTTGAAGAAATCCCGGATTGGCTGATGACCGGGCCTTTACCAGAGGCTGGAGACGAACTGGAACCCAGCGTTTCTCCTGGTGCGGCCGGCGATCTCACCAGCGATGACGCGGAAGCGCCTTTGACCACAGATGAATTAACAGCTATCAGCGGGGAGACCGAAGAGTTCCCGGACTGGATTGGAGAATTGCCGGATCAGCCGGAAGACGAGGGTGTCATGTACACCGATCTCGGTGTGGATTCTGATATTTTACCTGACTGGATGGTTGAGGAAGAGGCAGGTGAAGAACAGGTCGCAGAGGAAGAAGCGGCAGAGCCACAGGAAGCAGAACTGTCCGGCTTGTTAGCTAGTTTGGATGCGATGGAAGGTGACGCGGCAGATATAGAAGAACTGCCCGACTGGCTGCAGGAGACGCCGGAATTGGATGAGACGCCGTTGGCTGCGGAAATTGATCTGGCAGAGGAAACGGCCGTAGCAGAGGTTGAACCTGAAGAAGAAGACGATGCTGAGGGTAAAGCGCTGGCTGCCGGATTAGCTGCTTTGGCTGCGGCTGAAATCATTGACCAGACCAGCGAACCTAAAGAGGATACCCAATGGCTGGATCAGTTGGCTGTAGAAGGAGATGCCCTGTCTGAACTGGAATTAGGCGATACAGGCGGTCTGGATTGGTTGGAAGAACCGGAAATTGAAGAGGCGGCGCTGCTTGAACCAGAGCCGGAAGCGGAACTGCCCCCGGTTGAAGCCGAAGTGGATATTGGTCAGGACAGGCAGGAAGCGGATGTGGACGATACGTTGTCCTGGCTGGAAGATTTGGCTGCGCAACAAGATTCCCCGGTGGAAGAGCTGCCATCTGTAGCCCAAGATGCTTTGGCAGATGATTTGGCGGGGGAGGGTGCAGCTGTGTTAGCTGGGGCCGCCCTGGCCTCAGCCGATGAGCCGGAATCGGGCGATACAGATTGGCTGGATGAATTGGCGAGTGAGGCCGAAGAACCTACGGCCGTACCCGCCGACGATCTGGTGGTGGTAGAGACCGACACGCTCATGGAAATGGAAGCGGAGCTGGATGATGCCATGACCTGGCTGGACGAGATTGCCGAAGAGCCTGATGCAGAGCCAGAACCGATCGCAGATGAAGAAGAGGCCGAAACAGTCGAGGCAGACCCGGAATTGGCAGCCGCCCTGGATGCGTTGGCGCAGCAGGTGGAGAGGGAAGGGCTTTTGGTGGGTGTGACGGCCGTTCAGGCCAAAACCATCAGTGATGAAGAACTGGCCGAGGCGTTGGATTGGTTGGAAGCTCAGGCCGAGGCCCCCGAAGCGGTGGTTGAAGAGGAAACAGCCACAGAGGTAGCTGCGGAAGTGGCCGAACCGGTTATGGAAGAAGTGGACATTGCCACTGAAGATGTCATTGATGAGATAGACATTTTTGACATGCCGGATGACCCGGATGCGGCGGTGGCCTGGCTGGAAGCGATGGCGGCCAGTGATGAAGCATTTGACATTGAGATGGAACTGGCTCCCATTAAAGCCAGTGAAGATGCGGTTTATGTGGTTGAGGGTACGGCCGTGGTTGAGCCAGAAGTTGAGGCGGAAGAAGTGACCGAAATCGAAGCAGTCGAAGCGGCTGACGAACTGGTTTCGGCTGTGCCGGAAGAGGAAATTGACATCTTCGATATGCCGGATGATCCAGACGCGGCGATTGCCTGGCTGGAAGCGATGGCCGCCAGTGATGAGGATTTGGACATCGAAATGGAACCGGCGCCCATCAAACCGAGTGAAGACGCGGTGTATGTGGTTGAGGATACGGCCGTAGCGGAACCAGAGGTTGAGGCAGAAGAAGTAGAAACGGCCGTGGCTGAAATAGAAGAAATAGAAGAGGCCGAAACCGATCTGGACGATTTACTGGACATGCCGGAAGACCCGGATGAAGCGTTGGCCTGGTTTGAAGCGATGGCCGCCAGTGATGAAGCATTTGACATTGAGATGGAACCGGACCCCATCAAGGCCAGCGAAGACGCGGTGTATGTGGTGGAAGGCACGGCCGTGGCCGAGGTGGAAGCCGAGGATGATTTGCCGGAAGCGGCCGAAGCGGTTGAGGAATCAGTTGAGACTATGGCTGATGAAGCCGGGGAAGCCGCAGGTTGGTTAGACGCTCTGGCGGCTCAGCCGGAAGTTGACGCGGCCGCGGGAGAAGCGGCCGATGTGCCGGATTGGATGGTAGCTGAAGCCGATGTTTCTGATGATTTGTTGGCTGAGGCAGAACTCCTGGCAGTGGACAGTGAGTTGGAAGCAGAGGATGATTTGCTTGATGAAGAACCATTTGAAGCCCCGCTGGAGCAAGATGTCAGCGATGCCATGCCTGCCTGGTTTGATCTGGATGCCAATGAACCCACAGATTTGGGCCAAACCGGCTGGCTGCGGGCCTTGCCGGAGGTAGATGTAGATAGCTGGCTGGAGGCCGAAGAGGAAGCGACGGCTCAAGCCATTGAAGAACCGGAAATCCTGCCGGAGACGGATGAGTTTGCCGCTCCTCTGGGGGGCACGGCCGAATTACGGTTGGCCGGAGATACAGGTTTGCTTTCTCCTGAAGATGATGAGTTTGCCGTGGTGGAACCGGATTCGTCTATCTCGTACAGTATTGATGAGGACGCACTGGCTGCGGCAAAAACAGCCTTGGCTGACGGCCGTTACGATGAAGCGGCTGATAAGTACCAGGAATTGGTAGCGGCTGGCGGCGGTATGATGGTTTTGATTGCGGAATTGGAAACGGCCGTGGCCGCTCAGCCCGATCAACCCGCCTTCCAACGCGCTCTGGGCGACGCCTACATGCGCAACGGTCAATTGCAAAAAGCCCTGGAAACGTACCGGATGGCCCTAGACTCGCTTTAGATTCTGACATATAAGTGCCAGGCACGGGATTATAGTCGCTTGATTACCTGGAACCGTATATCCCGTGCCCCGTGCCTGGCACTTTGCCTGAACAGGCAAAATAGGCGACAATTACCCGCCCGAAAAAAGGGTTAAAATTACAACAAAGGCAGCCCTGCAAAAAGCTGCCTTTTTTACTGTCATTTTGTAGGACAATTTTGTAAATCTTCCAGGAGCGATTTACAAAATCGTTCTACAACGAAAAAATAGTGGAGTGAAAAATAAAAATGGAACGAACATTGATTTTAGTAAAACCGGATGGCGTGCAGCGCAATTTGATGGGCGAGATTATCGGCCGTTTTGAGCGGCGCGGTTTGAAGCTCATTGGTATGAAATTTATGCAGATGACTGTAGAGTTGGCCGAGCAGCATTACGCTGTGCATAAGGAACGGCCGTTCTTCAATGATCTGGTGGCTTACATCACCTCTGGCCCCATCGTAGCGATGGTGTGGGAAGGTAACGACGCCATCAATGCGGCGCGGGCGACCATTGGCGCCACCAAACCGGTAGACGCTTCCCCCGGCACCATTCGCGGCGATTTTGGCATGGAAATCGGCCGTAACCTGGTGCATGGTTCCGACAGCCCGGAGAATGGCGTCAAAGAAGCCAGCCTGTTTTTTAGTGAAGATGAATTGGTTTCCTGGAATCGCGATTTGGACCCCTGGATTGTGGAATAGAATCAGGATGCAATAAAAAAAGCCGCCTCATGTGAGGCGGCTTTTTTTATTGCATGTGCAAGACGACGTAAGCATCGCTCCACAGCCCTTCCAAATCGTAATAATCCCGTTTGTCCGGGGCGAAAATGTGGACGATAAGATCGCCGAAGTCTACCAATACCCAGCCGCTTTCCGGGTCGCCTTCGATGCTGTTGGCCAGGATACGGCCGTTTTCCTTGGCGTCCTGGGTGATGCTGTTGGCTAAGGCCCGTAGTTGCCGGGGGTTTTCACCGCTGCAAAGTAGAAAATAATCCGAAAAAACAGATTGCTCCCGCAAATCCAGTAAAGTAATGTCGCTCCCCTTCTTGTCTAAAATAGAGTCTACTAAGAGATGGGCTAATTCTAAGCTGTCCAGATGTTACCTCCGATTTATTGAGTGCCAGGCACGGGGCAAAACGGCCTTGATTGGCTTAACCCGTTCGCCCCCGTGCCTGGCACTACGTAACGTCAACCATTAAGTAAATTCTATCACGGAGCGCAATCCCATGACAAGTTGCGTATAAGCTAACTCCTAATACAATCTATGTTATGGCTCTTTTCTCCAACGACAATGCGAATTTATCAACCTGGACGGTCTCGGAGCTAACCCGGTATATTCGGGAATTGTTTGAGATTGATTACCGCTTGCAGGATGTGGAAGTTTCCGGGGAAATCTCTAATTTTACGCGGGCGCGTTCCGGGCATTTGTACTTTACACTCAAGGATGAGGCGGCGCAGTTGAAGTGCGTGATGTGGCGTTCGGCGGCGGAACGGCTGTTGTTTCGGCCGGAAGAGGGGGATGCGGTGGTGGCTTACGGCCGTATCTCCGTTTACGAAGCCAGCGGCGTCTACCAACTTTACGCTGACCGGCTGGAACCGG
>JAJRTP010000450.1 GCA_024278255.1 Chloroflexota bacterium
TATAAAGACCGGTGATTATACAGGGGCAATACAGCAATGCTTGAAAGGCTTGAGGTATAAGCCCGATGACTATCTGAAACTCCTGTTTTTCCAGAACCTTGCAGACTCTTATGCTGCGCTTGGAAATAAGGTGAAAGCCGCGCACTATTACCTGGCAGCCATTGACTTGCTTGGGACGGGGCCGGTGAACCCGACGAAAAGTATCTCCCTGTATAAAAGTTATGCCGCCTTTTTGTTTGGTATTGTGGTCGCCCAGCACGTCATCCATCACGTGCCCCAGTTCTTCGCCGCTGCGCACTCGTTGGGCAATGTATTCCGGCAGGGGGATGCGGGCTGCGCCGCCGATGCCTTCACGGCCGTCCCCATCCGCCACCACCACCCAGCCTTGCAGCGCCAGACCAAACGGCTCCGGATGGACGCCGCCTTCCAACCCCACGCCAAAATCAGCGTCCAGAGCGGCGCGGGCAGCAATGGCCCGGTTGCGCGCCCCGGCAATCGTCTCCGCATCTGTCATGGGCATAGCGCTCACCCCGGACGGCACAGAGACGGGCACAATTTCCGCCTCCGGCCACACGTGCTGAAACATGGTAGTTACGGCCGTTACCTTTACCGGGTTAAGCGTACCAACAGCAATTTTCATAAGACAAAATCCGTGAAAATCCTAGACTTTACTGAAAAAACCGCAGAGGACGCGGAGATCGCAGAGATTTACCAGAGAAAAATCTTGCCAATCCGCGCAATCCGCGGCTTTTTTCAGAAGACTCATCCTAGCCATCCGTAAAAATTCGTGGTCACCCTATCTCAATCTTCGTCACCGCGTCAAAATCCAGGGCACCATCACTGCCCAGCACTGTTTCCAACGCCAGTTGGGCTACGGTGAAAAAGGCTTGCAGATCACCAATACGTTCCAGGTAAAACTGGGCCAGTTCCCGTTCTTCCGGGGTTAATTCGTCGCCGGCCGAGCGCAATTTTTCTACACTTTCGCTGAGGACCTGGATGGCCAACTGCACCTCGCGCCGCTCCCGGCTGTTAAGGACGTTGCGGATGACCTGCCAGAGATCGGGTACGGCCGTGTAATACTTCTTCCGTTCACCCCGCACCCACACCTCTTCCGCCATGCCCCACCGTTCCAGCGAGCGCATGTTCATGCTCACCGATCCCTTGCTGATTTTCAGCCCGCTGGCTAAATCATCCAGGGAGAGCGGTTCCGGGTGCATCAGCAGCGTACCGTACAACCGCCCCATCACTTCATTAAAACCAAAAAATCCGGCCAACCGCCCCATTCCGGCTACGGTACTCTCGTTTACAGCAATCAAGCTTTCGTGCATAAGTTTCCCCTGCGTTCAGAACGTTTTGAATGTTGGGGGAGATTATAGAGGGGATGGGGGGATTAGGGCAAATTGGTGACGGCCGTCTCCAACAAATCCTCCAAAAAGACGCCATCCGCCAATGCCTGCTCCTTCCAGCCAGGCAGCAGCCGATCCAGCAGCATTGCTTGGGCCATACCGCTGTAGTAGAAACGGCCGTCTCCTCTATCATCCGCCATCCGCCCCATCTGCATCACTTCCTGTGACCACCGTTTCTCAAAACCGGCATACCGGCCAAAATCAGAGTCAATTGCCAACGCGGACGCCGGTTCGTACCCCGGCATCGTTGCCGCCTGCCGCCAGATTTCCAGTTCGACATATTTGGCTAACCCTTCCAGCCATTCCCGCTGCCGCTCGTAATCGGCCAGAGCGCCATCCAGGCCAAATTCCTGGCGGCGTTGTTGGCGTTGGCGCAGAAATTGTTGGGTCAAGACGGCCGTTTCCGCCTCGGATTCAGCCGCCAGTGCCGCTTGCAGCAAATCCAGTTCCGCTTGCCAGGCGGTTTGTAAGTCGACGTCATCCCAGGGGTAATTGTTTTCCTGGTGGACGGCCGTTTCCGCTGCCGCCAGCCGCTCCGGGGCGACTGTTCCCTGGTAGGCATGGAACGATTCATGGGCCAACATTGTCACGTACAAATCGCTGCTGCCGACTAACAGGCTGATGGCCAGACGGCAGGGAAAAATCGGCCGCAATGGCGCGGGCAAATCTGCACGCAACTGGTTGGTCAGGGAAATCGCCATCCATTCCTTTGTCGTCAGGCTGGCCGCCCAATACGCTCCGATGCGCACCGTAAACGCTTGCGGCGTTTCGCCCGATTCCGGCAAACGCTGGCGGTAATAAACCTGTCCGTTGAACGTATCGCCGGGAACCGGTTCCCAGGAGCTGCCCTGCTGTTCGTTCTGCGGCATTTTCACCCAGCCGTCTGGCGGATGGGAAGCGGGATAGCCGACCAGAAAGGTGTTAGTCTCGTTGTAGACAATGACCGGAATTTCGGCGTCTCCCCATCCCGGCCAGACCGCGCTGCCCAGCGTTTGCCGCACATGGAAGAACTCGGTCAGGCGCGCTTTTTCCGGCTCGCTCAACCGATCTGCGGTCTGCGAATGGGCGGGCAGCTTGGTATTGCTGAGGGCGGAGGCCATGATGAGTATGATGAATAGCGCCGCCAAACCGGTGCTGATAAAGATGATTGCTCGTTTCATTGCCAATCCTCTGTTCAAACTGCCTGTAGCGCGGCCAGCACTCTTTCCGGCGGTTCGTTCTTGCTGATGAAACTGTCTGCGCCGGCTGCCAGAGCCTGTTGCTGCGCTTCCGGGCGGCTGCTCAGAGCGATGATTTTCAGAGACGGCCGTTCCCGGCGCAGTATACGCAGCAGATAAGCGGGGGGCAGGCCGGGCAGCTCCCAATCCAGCAAGAGTAAGTCAGGCTGTTTGCGCTCCACCGCCAGCAGCACCCCGGTGGCATCGGCTGCTTCGCCGACGACCTGAAATTCCGGCTTTTGGGCCAACAGCAAACGCAGCGCAGAACGCACTTTTTGCCGGGTGTTTGCCAATAGCACGCGCATCGCTTTGTCCTTCAGGCTTCAGGTGCGACGCACTTCGCAAGTGCGTCGCACCTGGCTGGTTCAGGCGGCCGGCGCTTTGACTGCCCCGGCAGCTTTTTCCTGCTTCACTTGTTCCCAGGGCAATGCGTTGGCAGCTTGCCACACCGTCACTTCCGCATCAATGGTCTTCTGCCCCATACTCCGGGCCACAGAAATGCGGTGATGCCCGTCGCGCACGAAGTACACACCACCTACCTGGATGAGTTCAACCGGTGGCAGCGGGTCTCCGGCCAACCGGGCCGCAGCTACACGCAGCCATTGCTCTCGGTTGTGGTTCCCGTTGGGATGAAAAGCGGCGTCAAAATCATGGCTGCGGCCGTCGCTGCCCCGAATTTGGGCCAGCGGCACGGTTTGCATTCCGGCGTGATACCGGTTGGTGATTTGACACTGCTGTTCCACTGTGGCCAGATCGAGGGGGTGATACGGCCGTTGCCTTAACCAGGCGGCTAACCGGGCCAGACGGCCGCGCCATTGAGCCTTCTCATACAGGCGCCGGGCTGTTAATACCACCCGGTTACTCCTGTTATTCCAGGTGTCCAACGGCCGTTGTTCCTGCGCCATTGCCATTTGCCACGTAAAAGAGTTAAATTCGTTCATATCGCACCTCACTACCCCTACCATAAAATAAAAACGCCCCAGACACATCAGGCATCTGGGGAGAATGGATCCTGGTCAGGTGGATAGGATCAACTTCAATTCGCCCTAAAAGATGGTGCCAGCACCTGCTGGCGACGGGGCCACCCCAACAACCAGACCAGCACCAGACCGAAGAGCATATTTTCGACGAACAGTTCTATGAAATGGGCTACACGCATCGCGGCAGGGATGGTTGTGGGCAGGAGTAAGTTGTCGGCCATCAGCACGGCAAAGAGCAGGCCGAGCAACAGACCATTGGGCCAGAAACGGCCGTTCAACCCCCAAATCACCGGCAGCGCCAACAACCCCCACAAAGACCCCCTGATGATGATAAACAACGGCAGCCAATCCGGTGCGGAAAACCCGGCCAGATAAGCAGCGGCTCCAATTGGATCAAGGGCATTGGCGATAGGCGTGAACAGCAGCAAACCACCAGCGATAAAGAGGATGAGGTACAAAATCCCAGCCAGCAAAAGCCTGCCCAGCCACCTGACTGCGATTCGTAGAGTCGGTTTAGTCGTTTTTGCAGGAACCACCGCCGGTGTATTCCCCGTCCAGCGGCCAAACCCCCGCACAGCGATAGGTGTGAACAGGGCAGCCACAATCAGGCCGTTGAGGAACAGGCTGCGAGCCATTGGCGGCGTCAATACGTCACTGAGGTACACGGCTTCAATGCCCACCAGGAAAGTTTTGACGCCGTAAAAGAGCAGGAAGATCGCGCCAGCCAGTTGCCAGCCGTGGTAGCGCAGGCGGTGGATGGCCATGGTGAGTACGGCCGTATCCAACAGCGCCACCACCAAGAGCATCAAAGGGGCTGTTGTCATCATGTCGCCCCAACGCCCATTTACAAAGTCAATGGCGTAAAGGGTAAACAATATAATGGTGAGGGCAGCGAACTTCGCGCCCAATTCAAGCCACATTTTCATTTTCATTTTGTCACCTCCTGATAAACATAACGTGACACGGGGATGAATGGTCAGCGAAACCCGACATCATCCAGGGTAATGACTCCTGCCGGAGTGCGGTCAAACACAAAACGTACCTGCGCTAGATTGGCGGGATCAAAGTCAGGATTTACGGCCGTAAAGTCGGCTAATGGGAACTCGAAATGCTGAAACACAGTTTCCGATGCCGGCAGCGGGGACATGAAGACGGCTTTACCAATCTGCCCTTCAAGCTGTGGCTGTAAGAACGTCACATGGCTCAGGGGTAGGTGTGCCATCTCTCCCGCACCGTCTAGCAGTTCCACTGTCAAATCAATAGGATCACGTTTCCCGTTTTCTCCTTCATTGCTGGTTTCCGGGGTAGGGTCTTCGTTAGCGTCAGCCAGGGCAAAGACCAGGACACTCTGCCGGAACAACGGCAATCTCCGTTCCGGCAGCCAAATCGCATAACTCGCGCCAGCCGCATCCCAACCCAGATAGACTGCGTGGTTGCCCGTGTCGCCCCACTTGGCTTCCACCAACTGCTCTCGCCAGACGGCCAGGTTTTCACCCGCCTGCACACCGCCGGGCAGCGACGTTGTTGCCAGATTGATGTCCTCTTCGTAGCTGCTGACTAGCCGGGTAGCTGCGTCCTCGTATTGGCTGATGTAAAGTGTGTCCGGCAGCCACGCTCGCGCCCGGCGATGATCCTGGAAGAGAGGCCGGTAGTCAATTTTCCTGTGCAGGGTGGCTTCGAGAAAGGCGCTGATGGTGACTTTGGCGATCTGTTCCTGCTGCTCGGCGGGCATCAGTTGTTCCAGGTTGAAAACACGCATCAATGGCTCGAACAGGTCTTTGCGCCCCCAGGCGGTGTTGAACTGCCCGTGATTGGCTCCGTAGATGTACAGGGCAGCTTTGAACCAGTCTCCCTCGCCGGTGAAATGGATACGGCCGTACTGCCTGACCCCTGAAAAAGAAACCACATCCATATCGTGCACCCCGTGCAGGACGAGATAATTCACATCCTCCAGCGCTATCTCTCGCCCGGCCGGTTTGTACGTGCCGTCCACTGGCGCAATAGCCACCAGTGAGCGGATACCGAAACCATAGTCAAAGCGCACATCAGCATTGTCCGGGTAACAGGGCAGATTGTTGAAAGCGGCCGCCACCGCTATCGCTTCTCCGCCCCGCGAATGGCCTATCAAAGCTACATTGTCCAAGTCTACCTTGGCGTAGAACGGATTGCCCGGTGTGGCGTTCCAATCGCGCCACAGCCGCAGGTGTTCCAACAACAGCCAGCCCCGCAGATCGTTTTCCTCTTGCAGGGAACGGATCATCAGCAGGTCGGAGAAGAAGGAGAGGTTGAGAAAGTTCTCGTCCACCGAGACTACGATGAAGCCCCGGCTGGCCAGCAGTTCGCCTAGGTAGGCATAGCCACCGTCTGAAAAATCCTCCATCTCGTGGTTGCCATGCGCGATTACGA
>JAJRTP010000451.1 GCA_024278255.1 Chloroflexota bacterium
ATTGACGCCGTGATCATTGACTAAGTGGCCGGGCAAGGCTTCCTGGGCGAGAATGCCGACCAGCTCAAACTGGTAGGCGAATCGCTTTCCAGCGACCAGTTGGGCGTTATCTACCCCAAAGGCAGCGACCTGGCAGAACCTGTCAATGCCGCTTTGTTGCAACTCAAGGAAAACGGCTTTCTGCAGGAACTCAACGCCAAATATTTTGGTCCCGACTTTGACGTGACTTACGACGATCTGTTCCCACCGGAAGATGAAGGTGAAGACGAGGCTATGGCTTTGCCGGATTTGGACGGCCGTGAAGTGACCATCGCCGTAGAAAACGCCTATCTGCCCTTCAACTACATTGACCCGGACAGCGGCGAACCGACCGGCTGGGATTACGAAGTGTGGAACGAAATCTGCAACCTGATCAACTGCACGCCCACCTACGTGGAAACCGGTTGGGAGGGCATGATTCAGGCCGTGGCCGACGGGCAGTTTGACGTCGCCGCCGACGGCATCACCATTACCGAAGACCGCGCCGAAATCGTGGACTTCTCCGAAGGGTACATCAACATCGAGCAGCGGCTGCTGGTGCGTAAGGACGAAGACCGCATCAACAGCATCCAGGACATTGTGGACAACGAAGAATTAGTCTTGGGCACGCAAACCGGCACAACCAATTACGAAACAGCCAAACAATACCTGTCGGAAGACCGTATCCAGGCGTTTGAACAGTTCCCCTTTGCCGTTCAGGCTCTCATCTCTGGGGATATTGACGCCGTGATCATTGACGAAGTGGCCGGGCAAGGCTACCTGGGCGAGAATGCCGACCAGCTCAAACTGGTAGGCGAATCGCTTTCCAGCGACCAGTTGGGTTTTATCTATCCCAAAGGCAGCGACCTGGTAGAACCGGTGAACATGGCTTTGCAAACCTTAAAGGAAAACGGCTTCCTGCAGGAAATCAACGCCAAATACTTTGGCCCTGACTTTGACATTACCTATGACGATTTAGAGGGATAGGGGCGTATTCCGTATGGCGTATTGCGTAACAGAAACATTGGTTACGTAGTATAAAAGAGCGACGGCCGTAAACGGCCGTCGCTTTTTTGTTTTCCTTTTGGTTCAAGGTATCATTGGTGTTGTGTAATAATCCAATTACCCATTACCCAAACAAAGGAGACACAATGACAGGCCCTGAAATTCAATCACAGATACAGACAGAAATAACGGGGGAAGAAGTTCGGCGCGAATTTCCCTGGTGGCTGGTCGCTATTCTCGGCTTTTTGCTCATCATGGGCATATTGATCGTGACCAACGAAAATTACAACGAAGCGTTCAAATTCATTGTGCCAGGTATCAAAATTACGTTGTATACCACTTTTGCCGCTTTTAGTATTGCCCTGGTATTGGGACTGTTGGCCGGATTAGGGCGCATCAGCCATAACGTCGTCATTCGTAACGTGGCCACCACTTACGTGGAATTTATCCGGGGCGTCCCCACCCTGGTGTTGATTTTCACCGTGGCCATTGTGCTTGTCCCCCTTCTAGTAGACTTATTGGGGATAAATAATAAATTTATTACCCAAAACACGCGAGCCATTATTGCTTTGGCCGTCATTTACGGGGCCTTTTTAGCCGAAATTTTCCGGGCCGGTATTGAATCCATTAGCAAGGGGCAGATGGAAGCGGCCCGCTCTGTGGGGATGACCTATTTCCAGGCCATGCGCTACATTATTCTGCCGCAGGCCATCCGTAATATCTTTCCGGCGCTGGGGAATGATTTTATCGCCATGCTCAAGGATTCATCGCTGGTATCGGTGCTGGCGGTGCGGGACATTACGCAGCGGGCGCGACTGCACGCGGGCAGCACGTTTCGCTTCCGGGAATCGTATCTGGTATTGACATTTTTGTATCTGAGCATGACCATCGCCTTGAGCTTGCTTTTGCGTTGGTACGAGAGCCGTTCAGGTCAGGAGCAGCGGTAATGAACGACGAGATTATTGTCATTGAGCATTTGTATAAATATTTTGGCGACATCAGAGCCGTGGTGGATTTTAATATGCGGGTGAAACGCGGGGAAGTGGTGGTGATCGTCGGCCCCAGCGGTTCGGGTAAAAGCACGGTGCTGCGCTGCATTAACTATCTGGAAACGCCGACGCAGGGGGATATTATTATTGACGGTGTTCCTCTGGGAGACAAGAAGACGGATATTAACAAGGTGCGCCAGGAAGTGGGCATGGTGTTCCAGCAGTTCAACCTGTTTCCCCACCTGACGGTGCTGCAAAATGTGACTATTGCCCAGGAGAAAGTGCTGAAACGGAACAAAAAAGAGGCAGCCGAAATTGGCATGGCGCAGTTGGAACGGGTGGGCATCCCGGAAAAGGCGGACGCTTACCCGCGCCAGTTGTCCGGCGGGCAGCAGCAGCGGGTAGCCATTGCCCGCTCCCTGGCCATGCAACCGAAAATCATTCTGTTTGACGAGCCGACCAGCGCGCTGGACCCGGAGATGATTAAGGAAGTGCTGGACGTGATGCTGGATTTGGCCCAGGCGGGGATGACGATGGCGGTGGTGACGCACGAGATGGGTTTTGCTAAGGCGGCCTCTGACCGGGTGGTGTTTATGGATGAGGGGCGTATTGTGGAAGACGGCCGTCCCGCCGATGTATTCGACAACCCGCAGCATGACCGGACGAAGTTGTTCCTGAGCAAAATTTTGGCGCATTAAGGATGGAACCACGGATTTGACGGATGGGGTGGATTTCCGCGGATACATAAGGTGGGAGAACCGCAGATTACGCAGATTGCGCAGATTTTTCAGATATGGATGAGATTGATTACCAACGAGCCAGTATTGGACTTTTGACAAAATACTTAACATAAATTTAATTAGACTTGCAAAATGAGTGAAACTGCTCCATATCTAGTGTATGACAACCACGACATACACAACCGAATTGAAGCAGTTTCGCC
>JAJRTP010000452.1 GCA_024278255.1 Chloroflexota bacterium
GACTCAAATGTTGTAAAAGTGCTAGAATATCTATCATGAGCGGTTGTGTTTACGAATTTTCTCTTTAGTCGGTGAAAAAATCGTATCTTACACAATCGCTCTATTTACGCCATTTTTTGGCGAAGGTATTGGTCAAAGTAAAGGTTTTTTGGTGACGAATGTCATCACCTAGAAAGCACAATGCGTATTGCTTGACTTCCACACTTCCAACTTGCCGCCATTTTCCCCAAAACGGTATAATACCGGTATGCACCCAGCCATTGACGCAACCACACGTGCCCTGGAACGCACACTGGACGACCAGCTAGAAGCCATCTTCCTCTATGGCAGCCTGGCTCAAGGGCTGTACCGTCCCGATGAATCCGACATCAACCTGCTGGTAGAAGTTGCCGCGGATACAAATGTCCATTTGGTGCGAGACGCCTTCCTGCCGGTATGGGCGGCGCACCAGGATACTCTAAAACGCGCCCCGCTGCTGGCGACAACCCCGGCGCTCAACCGCCACCTGCGGCTGAACCCGGCCTTTGCCCGCCACCTCTCCCGCACCGACCGGCAAATCTTTGGCGCACCGGATGCGCTGGACATTGACCTGACGGCCGTAGACCCCCACGAGTTCTTCAGCACCATTGCCGATGAAGCGCTGACCGTTTCCGCCGTTCTGGCCCCGTCCCTGCTGGATGAAACCGCGCAGGCCGATTTGACCGCCAAGCTGCACCGCCTTTACCGCCACATGACACAGGAAAACCCGCCGGAAGGGGAGACACCAGCGCAGATTTACGGCCGTATCCAAAAACGCCTCTCCGCCGCCATGGCCACCTTGCCCCAAACCCAACGCTGGGACGCCGCTGCCCGCAAAAAGGCCACCTCTCCCCTCCTGCCTGGCCTGCAAAGCATCTACACCTCCGGCGGCCACACCATCCTGGTTTTTGATCACCTGTCGTCGCAGCGCCTCAGCCGGGTCAACTGGGACGTGCTGGCCCAACGGCTGCCGGGCAATCCCACCAGCCTGCAAGTGACCACCGTGGCTCAAGCCAGTTTGATTGCCGCTTATGAACGGCCGTTAGACATCCTCTTCAAACGCTTCCAGCACAATTGGGGCGTCAACTTTCTGACCGTTCTGGAACCATCTCACCATCAACTGATGCGCCACTCTGCCCGCACCCCATCGCGCCTGCTCATTGATGACCTGCCCCACACCTACCTCACCGCTCCGCCCGATGACGACGAAGTGCTGCACAAAATCATCCACGACTTCCAGAACAAGCTGCTCAACATCCGCCTGGAAAACGAGCTGCTCAACCGCTTCCAGAAAGCGCCCCAATTCACCCCGCCCGAACCCGTCCCCGACCGGGAAATCCCGCCGCAGCAGCGCATCGCCGCCCTTTTCCAACATTTTGAGTGGTGGACGCAGTTCTACACCGATGAAATGGCGTAATAGCGTATTGCGTATTGCGTATTGCGTAGTAACGTCTTTTTACGCAATACGCAATACGCAATACGCAACCGGTTTCCGCCTCCTCCTCATCGTCCTTGTCATCTCCCTGATGCAGCCCGCGCCGCTGCTCATCACCTATGGCCCGCAGCAAACTGTGCAGACCAATCACCCCATCGTCGGCGTCCACACCCGCCTGACGGATGAGGTGGAGGAGTGGAAAATCCAGCGCACGCTGCAAATGGTGCGGGAAATGGGCGCGTCCTGGGTGGTGGAATTGTTCCCCTGGGCTTACTATCACGCCGCTGACGGGGGCATCGCCTGGGAACACCCGGACATGGTCGTGAATCACGCCGCCGCACAAGGGTTGCAGGTGGTGGCTCGCATTGGCCTGACCCCGGATTGGGCACGGCCGCCCGACACCCCGCTCACTTACCTGGACGAAACCGCCTACGACGACTTTGCCGAGTTTGCCGCCCGTTTTGCCGCCCGTTACCGGGGCAAAGTGACTCACATCATCATCGGCAATGAACCCAATCTGAGCTACGAATGGGGCTACCGGCCGGCCACTGCCGAAGATTATGTCGAGTTACTCAAAGTGGTCTATCCGGCCGTCAAGGAAGCCAACCCGGATGTGGTGGTGCTGGCCGGGGCATTGGCTCCTACACTGGAACCGGCCGGATCGCCCTGGGGATTGAATGATTTGGAATATCTGGCGCAAATGTATGAGGCGGGGGCGGCCGATTATTTCGACGGCCTGGCCGTCCACAGCTACGGTCTGACTTTTCCGGCCGAGGCGGAACCGGCCCCCGACGTGCTGAATTTCCGCCGCATTGAGCTGGTGCGGGAAGTGATGGTGGCGTATGGCGACGCGGAAACCAACATCTTCGTCACCGAATTTGGCTGGAACGATCACCCGCGCTGGACAATGGCCGTCCGACCCGGCCAGCGTATCCAAAACACGCTGGATGCCTACCGCTACGCCGAAGAAAATTGGCCTTACGTAGAGATGATGGCGCTGTGGGCTTTCCGTTTCCCCGCCCCCACGCGCAGTTTTATGGATTATTACACGCTGGTCACGCCGGAATTTGTGACGAAGCCAATTTATGATGAGATTAAGGAATTTACGGGAAATTGAACCACGGATTTGACGGATTTGGTGGATTTTCACGGATAAAAATCTGTGTCAATCCATCTGATCTGCGTCAGCCGTGTTTCCATTTAACTATGAACAACTACAATTTACCTCTGCTATCAGATTGGTTCAATCTGGCAGATTGAACCAATCTCGAATAGTATTGGCGCAGAGGTGGATGAACATGAGTCAAATTACTGTCTATCTGGACAAAGAAACGGAAGAGAAGCTGCGAAACTTGACAAAATCCCTGGACATATCGCCAAGCGAATGGGTAGCTGCCCTGATCCGGGAAAAGCTGCAAAACGAATGGCCGGAATCCGTTATCAGTCTGGCCGGAACTTGGTCAGATTTTCCCACAGCGGGAGCGATTCGGGCCGATTTGGGTACAGATACGGAACGGAAGGCCATTTGAGGATCGAATCTGGATTGTTACGTCCTTGCGCTGTGAACAAACTGGCTTTACTAACGCTTTTGCTACTATTTACTGCGGCTTGCCGGCCGGCGGACGATTCGTGGGAGCGGGTGCAGGCGGCGGGGGTTCTCAAGGTGGGGTTGGACCCGACGTATCCGCCGTTTGAGGTAGCGGATGCGGCTGGCGTCAGCGGGCTGGACGTGGATTTGGCGCGGGCGCTGGCGGCCGATTTGGGCGTGGCGGCGGAATTTGTCTACTTTGGCTTTGACGGACTGTATGATGCGCTGGCAACGGAGCAAGTAGACGTTTTGCTTTCGGCGCTGGTTATCGCCCCGGAGCGGGGTAAGGATTTTGCGTTCACTGAGCCGTATTTTAATGCCGGGCAGGTTCTCATTGTCCCGGCGGGCGACACGGCAATTGGGGAGATGGCGGATTTAGACGGCCGTACCCTCGCCGTAGAATTAGGCGCACTAGGCCACGTCGAAGCCACCACCTGGGCCAAACGCATCCCGGACTTGACAGTACGGCCGTACACCACCGGCGATGAAGCGTTGACGGCCGTCCTTACCGGAGAAGCCGACGCCGCCCTGATTGACGCCATCAGCGGCCGTCTCTACCTGAAAGAGCAGCCCCAACTGCAAATAGTCCAGGAAGTCACCGTAGAACCTTTTGCCATTATCGTCCGTATAGAAGATGAACAATTACTGGCCCGACTCAACACCAGCCTGGAAGATTTACGCCAGTCAGGCGAGTTGGATGATATTATCGGTAAATGGCTTGGGGATTGATTAGTTTTCAGTTTTCAGTGTTCAGTAAATCGTCACTGAAAACTGAACACTGAAAACTGAAAACTACTATACTGACATTTACCCCAAAACTCTTTATAATGTAGGCATCAACTTGGATTACACGACACAACAAACATGAAAAATAAAACCCTCAAACTCCAAACTATTCTCCTCCCCCTTCTTCTATTGGCTTTATTCATACTCCTCCGGCCCGGTATTACTGAGGCCCAAAGCAAATCCTTTGTCTGGGATGAATACAACGTGGTCATCACCTTGCTGCCCAACGGGGAAATGCGCGTGGAAGAAACGCAAACGCTCAACTTTTCCGGCGCACCCTTCAGCTACGGCTTTGCCACCATCCCCACCGGCAGCGCGGGCAATAATGACGGCATCAAGGATTTGACCGTGCGCGAAGGGGATTTGACTTATACCGAATCGTCCAGCAACGCCCCTGGCACGTATGAACTCAGCCGGGAAGGGGATGAGATTCGCATTGACTGGTATTTTGAACCGGCGCTGGGCCGGCGCACCTATACTTTCAGCTACACAGTGGAAGGCGGCGTCATTGTGGAAGATGAAGGCGACCAGATTTTCTGGAAGGCGATCCCGGCCGATCACCCGGCCTACGTCAACAACAGCACCGTCACCATCCACCTGCCGGAAGGGGTCAAGCCCCAGCAGTACACGGGCACGACGGATTATCTGGTTGCCGGCTATGCGGGCGGGGACAGCAGTCAGGTACAAACATTTGTCAGCGACGACGGCCGTACCATCACCTACCAACTCACGCAGCCCCTGCCCCCTGGCGCGCCTTTTGAAGTACGTGTCCAATTCCCCCACGGCCTGCTGGACATTCCCGTAGCCCGCTGGCAAACCTTGCAGCAGCGTCAGGACGTTTTCAACCTGATGGGGCTGGTTCTGGGCATCTTTTTAGTCATTACCGGGCCATTAGTCGTCCTGGCCTTGTGGTACAGTAAAGGGCGCGACCCGCAAACAGGCGTCGTCGTACCGGAATATATCACCGAACCGCCCAGCGATTTACCGCCCGGCATTGTGGGCACGTTGGTGGATGAGAGGGCCGATATGCGGGACGTGGTTTCGACCATTATTGACCTGGCCCGGCGCGGCTATCTCACCATTCAGGAAGATGGCAAAGACCATATTTTTGTGCGCACAGATAAAAAGGAGACGGAGGGGTTACGGCCGTATGAAATCAAACTCCTGCAAAGCCTGTTTGGCAGCAAACAGGAACGCACCCTCAAAAGCCTGCGCTACAAATTCCACGACAAGCTGCCGGCCATCCGCAAACTGATGTACCAGGAATTGGAAGAAAACGGGCTGGTCAACAAATCACCGGAAACCGTGCGCCAGGGATATACGGCGTTAGGCATAGGCGTCATCGTGCTGGCCGGCATTTCTTTCTTTGGCGGCATGATGATCTTGCCGGAAGAGATGTTTTTACTCGCCTTTTGCCCGGCCATCGCCATGGCTATCAGCGGCGCAGCTTTGCTCATTGCTGCCAGCCATATGCCCCGCAAAACGGAAAAAGGCACGATTGCCGCCGAGCAATGGCTGGCCTTCAAAAATTACCTGCAACGCATCGAAGCGTATGAAAATCTGGCCGATGTAGGCGATATTTTTGAAAAATATTTACCCTACGCCACCGCCTTTGGACTGGATCGCACCTGGATTCGCAAGTTTGCCAAAGTGGAAACGACGCCTGTGCCCACCTGGTATTATCCAATTTTTGTGGGTCGGGCTTACGGCCGTACAGCTACAGCGTCCGGCAGCGGCGGGTCCATGCAAGCCCCTTCCCTGGAAGGTATGTCTCAGGGCATGGCCGGCGGTCTGGAATCCATGTCCACCGGTCTTACCCGGATGCTCAACTCCACGGCGACTACGCTCAAAAGTACGCCGCCCAAATCCAGCAGCAGCGGTGGCGGATTCAGCGGCGGGTTTAGCGGCGGATTCAGCAGCGGCGGCGGGGGCAGCCGGGGATTTGGGTAGTCTTGTAGTCTTGTAGTCGGGTAGTCGGGTAGTCGGGTAGTTGAGGTGATTTTATGGGACGAATTCTGGGTATTTTGTTGATTATTGGCGGGTTTTTGGTCGGGATTATTGTTTCGGCTTTGATGTTGACTTATCGCAGCGAAGGGCGGCTTTCGGCCGGGGCGATGGTGTTGGGTTTGGCACTGGGCTTTATCGTGCTGGTTCTGCCCCAATGGGGCATTGGCGCTTTTCTCCTGTGGAAAGGGCAAAAAGACGTCAAGATAGAAGCCCAACAACAGCAGCAGCGTAAATTGCTCAACATCGTCCAGACACAAGGCCAAATTCCCATCAGCGATTTGGCTATTGAACTGGGCATCAGCCGTAACGAGGTACAAAATATGCTTTACCAACTGGTAGGCATGGGCATCTTCACCGGCTATGTAAACTGGGATGAGGGTATGCTATACTCTCAACAAGCCAAAGAGCTGCGCAATATGACCAAATGTCAGGTGTGCGGCGGCGAACTGGAGTTAGGCGGGCACGGTATTATTCGCTGCCCTTATTGTGGCACCGAGTATTTTTTGGATTGAATTAGTGGCTGGTGGCTGGTGGCTGGTGGTTCGTCCCGGCAACCAGCTACTAACCGCCAGCCACAGCCACAAAAACAGGAGAATTTTTTATGAAAGACGATTTTTTCAAGAGCGAAGACATTTCTGATTTATACGAAAAGGTTCAGGACGAATCCGGCGGTATTGAGAGTTTGCTGCAAAAAATTCCGGGTCTGAAAGGGTACATGGAACGGGGCAAGCGGCGCAAGGCAGACCAGCTTCTGCGGGAAACGGTCGCTTCCCGGCTGGAGCAGACGCGGGTGAAGTTTTCCCAGGTGCAGCAGGAGTTGAGCCGGGACATTGTTAAGGCAATGGATTATGCTGAACCGCTGGGCCGGGTAGACACGAAATTGGCCGGCCTTATCGGCAAGCTGGAAGCCGCCCCGGTAGGTTACGCCGGTTTCTTCGACGCCGTGAAGGTGAAGGAGGACGATCTGGCCCGCATTTACGCTTTCGACGAGCAGATGGTGGAAGACGCGGATAATATTGACACGGCCGTAGCCGTCTTAGACAAAGCCGTGCGGGATAACGGTGACATTAACGACGCCATCCGCACCTTAGACCAATTGGTAACAGACGCCAATAATGCCTTCGCCCAACGGGATGAAGTCATTAAAGGTATTCAATAACGTATTGCGTATTGCGTATTGCGTAAAACTGCGTTGTTACGCAATACGCAATACGTAATAGAGGAGACTTAATTATGGCTAAAGTATTTGACCGCGTCGCTATTGATTCGTGGCTGAGAGATGAAATTGTACAGAAATTCCCGCCCGGCGGGCTGGGTGACATCAAGTTGGGGTCGCCCTGTATTGTGAATCCGGGAGAAACGGCCGTATTCGTGCGCAGCGGTGAAGCGCTGGGAACCTTTGAGCCGGGTACCCACGTCCTCACCACCGCCAACGTCCCTTTCCTCACCAACCTGCTGGAACGGGGCCTGTTTGGCGGCAAAAACGTCTTCACGGCTGACGTTTACTACGTCAAGACCACCGATCTGACGATGAAATGGGGCACCTCCCAACCGATCATCATCGAACATTTCAACCGGTCGCCGGGGGCCAGCGCCATCATCGGCAACGGCACTTACGTCGTCAAAGTCAAAGACCCGTGGCGTTTCCTCACCGCCTTCGACGCCTTCCGCGACAGCGTGCGCCTGCCCCAGTTGAAAGACCGCCTGGACCCGATGATGGGCGTGATGATGCAGGACAAAATCAGCGAACTGGCCCAGGCCAAAAATCTCGGTCCGGCCCAACTGCAATCCTTCTCCCAGGATTTGAACGATTTGCTGGTCGGGTTGTTGCAGCAGGATTTCGATGCGGTCGGCTTGTCGCTGGTAGACTTCAACATCCGCATGGGGCTGCATCCCAATTCGCTGGAAGTGGTGACGAACATGGGCTATGGCACCAGCTACGTGCAAAAGCAGCAGGCCGACGCCTTCGTCGCTGCCGCCGAAAATCCGTCCGGGGGCAACCTGGGTGAGATTGGTTTTGGGGCGATGGGGATGGCGGCTATGCAAAATCTGCAAAATCAGCAGCAACAACAGCAAACGCCGCAGCAAACCCAACCCCAAGCTGCACCCCAGGCCGTGCCAGACAGCGGCGGCGGTATGCCGGACGTAATGACGCCACAGCAGGCGGCCGACATTTTACAAGTCTCACCTGAAGATGTTATCGCCGCCATTGAAGCCGGCGACCTGAAAGCGCGTAAAATTGGCAGCGCCTATCGCATCAGCAAGGCGAATATGGAGGCGTTTTTGGCGGGGTGATTTTTTGTGATTTGTGATTTGTGATGAAAACGGCCGTATCGGGGGATACGGCCGTTGTCATTTCTCCGTCTGATTGTGGCTTCACCACGTTGTGCTATACTGTTATTCAGGAGTAAATCATGCTAACAGCAATTCAAGGCATATACCGTAATGGTAAAATTCAACTCACGGAAGAGCCGCCTGATGTACGCGACGACACGCCGGTCATTGTCACCTTTCTGACATCCGGCAAAATTGATTTAGCCGCACGAGGTATTGGTGAAGAACAAGCGGCTGACCTGCGTGCCCGCTTGGCAACCTTTGCAGAAGACTGGAATAGTCCTGAAATGAACATCTATGACAATTATGACGCAGCCAAAGCCAACTTGTAAACGTGGCGACGTTGTTATTGGGTTGCTTCCGATGGATAAAATAAACACAGCATTGCGGCACACGTTGGGGTTGTAAGCAAGTTGCTGTGAGCAATGTGAAAAAAGAAACGGCCGTATCCTCCGATACGGCCGTTTTTCCATCAGGGTGATTCCAAAGTCCGATAACGATGTCAAATTCATGTGGATTTTGTAGGGGCAGGACGGCGCGGTATAGACTTGGGCATGCAAAACAGCGTTATCCTGCGCCGTCTTGCCCCACACACGGCCGTAAACGGGGTGAGACGGGCGGGAGAAATGTCCATTCTGCATGGTAAAGATGTTTTCCGCCCGTCCCACCCCTACACCGCCTGAATTTGGAATCGCCCTGGTTTTTCCATCCCCAAAATTGCCCCACCCCCGCCCCTCTGGTATGATTTCCCCACATCATGGACCAAATACAGGCATTCACCCAACAAGTCGTCAACAACGTGGAAAAAGTGATCATCGGCAAGCGGGAAGCGCTGGAACTGCTCCTTGTTTCTCTGCTGTGCGAGGGGCACACCCTGCTGGAAGACGTACCCGGCGTGGGCAAAACGATGCTGGCGCGAGCGCTGGCCGTCAGCCTGGGGGTGCAGGCCAAACGGCTGCAATGTACCCCCGACCTGCTGCCCAACGATGTGACCGGCGTCTCGGTGTTTGACCAGCAGGCGCAGGGATTTACCTTTATCCCCGGCCCTGTCTTTACCAACATTTTGCTGGCGGATGAGATTAACCGGGCCACCCCCCGCACGCAATCCTCCTTACTGGAAGCGATGGGGGAACGGCAGGTGACGGTGGACGGGGTAACGCATGAATTGGAACGGCCGTTTTTCGTCATCGCCACCCAAAACCCCATCGAATATGAAGGCACTTTCCCCCTGCCCGAAGCCCAACTGGATCGCTTCTTTATGAAATTGAGCCTGGGCTACCTGGACGAAGCCACGGAAAACCAGATGCTCATCAACCTGGGCGGCGTCCATCCCATCGAAACATTGCAGCCGGTGGCCGACGGGAACCAACTGCCAGAACTGGCCCGCCTGGTATGGGACGTGCATATAGATGAGACCGTGCGCGAATACATTGTGCGTCTGGTTTTTGCCACGCGGCAAAATAAAGATTTGATTTTAGGAGCCAGCCCGCGCGGCTCTCACGCCCTGTACCGGGGCAGTCAGGCGTATGCGGCCGTCAACGGCCGTGACTACGTCCTCCCCGACGATGTAAAAACCCTGGCCCCCGTCATCCTGGCCCACCGCTGCCTCATCCATCCGGAAAGCGCTCTGCGCGGCCTGACCACCAACGGTATTATCAACGAAATCATCAAGACAACGCCATTAGATTTAGGGGAGGTTTAACGTAATGCGTGATGCGTGATACGTAACAACTCTCATGCATCACGATTCACGAGCCATGGGTACCTTCTCCACCCTCATCATCATCATGCTGGTCATTGCCTTTTTGCTGCGCATTGACTTCATCTTCTACATTATCTACATCTCCATCGGCGTGTATGCCTGGGCGCGCTGGTATGTGCCCCGGTCGCTGGGGCGGCTGGAAAGCGAGCGCATCTACCGGGACCACGCCTTTTGGGGCGAGATTGTGCCCATCGCCATTCGCCTGCGCAATCCCAACCGGCTGCCTATCCCCTGGCTGCAAGTGACGGAAAGTGTGGCGGTGCAACTGCGCCAGGGGCAGCCGCTGAACCAGGTGATCACCCTGCGTCCCAAAGAAACGGTTACATTGTCGTACCAGGTTGCGGCCCGAAAGCGCGGCTACTACCAGATTGGCCCGCTGTACCTGACAAGTGGTGATTTATTTGGCATGATGCCGGACCGTCACGCGATTTTGCCCGGCCAATACCTCACCGTTTACCCGCGCATTATCCCTCTGACGCAGTTGGGGCTACCTTCCCGCCTGCCTTTTGGCACGATTGCCAGCCGACAGCGCCTCTTTGCCGATCCGGCCCGGCCGTCCGGGGTGCGTAATTACCGGTCAGGGGATTCGCTGCGGCAAATCAACTGGAAGGCCAGCGCCCACACGCGCAATCTGATGGTGAAGACGTACCAACCGGCTATTTCTCTGGAAACGGCCGTCCTCCTCAATCTGCATCAAGATGATTACCAACGGTCAGATCGCCTGCGCACCATCGAATGGGCCATTCAGACGGCCGCTTCCCTGGCCGCCCACCTGATTGAGCAGCGCCAGCCGGTGGGCTTGATCAGCAACGGCGTTGACCCGCTGGCCTTATCCGACGCGCCCGAATTTGACGAGGGAACCGGCCGGCTCATCCGCCCTGCCGCCCTGCCGGACACCCCCCTGCCGCCAGAGATTCCCCCGCGCAACGGCCGTGCCCATCTCATGAAAATCTTAGAGCGTCTGGCCCGCATCGAATCCGAAAGCACCATCCCCTTCGTAGAATGGGTGACCACAGCCACCTTCCAGTTAAGCTGGGGCGTCACCATCCTCATCATCACCGCCCGCGGCCCAGAGCCGGTCTGCCAGGCCATCCATCGTTTGGTCCGCCTCGGCTACAACCCCGTTCTCATCACCATAGAGCCGGATGCTCAATTTGCCCAGGTGCGGGAACGGTCGCGCCATCTCGGCTTTGCCGCCTACAATGTCATCGGTCTGGCTGACATGGATGTCTGGCGGCAGCCGGTAGGCCGGGGGTGGTGACCAGTGTGCAGTTTTCAGTATGCAGTTTTCAGTGTTCAGTTTTCAGTGAGTGGCGGGCAGAATGAGTGAGATTGAACCATCAGTTAAATTGGCAGCGGGTGAGGAGCAGAGTTACCTGACCAACAAATGGTCACGCACCGTCAGCCAGCCCTTGCTTATCACATTGATGACCACGGCCCTTTTTGCCGCTATCCTCAACGTCATCCACAGCTTCAGCCCCAACCCAATCTGGCTCTGGCTGATTCCTCTCGTCTTTTTTGTCAGCCTGGAAGGCGTATACACGACTCTTTGGCTGGCTCAACCACGGCGGCGCATCCTGGATCGCACCGCTTACCATCTCTCCGAACTGTTCGTCCTGCTTCTGATTACCCGGCTGTATACCTGGCTCTTGAGCGGCGAATGGCCCCAACTGGCCCTGGCAGCCAATTATCTCAAATACCCCTGGCGTTTGATTCTGGACGTTCCCTTTATCATTGGCGCTTTGTTGGTGGTGATGGCCTGGTTTCGGGCCAGGGCGGAGAGTGAAACCTTTACCCGGCTGGACATTGACGAAGCAGAAGTTCATTACTATACGCAGGAAGTGCATCAACGGGAGATTGGCAATAAGCCTGTCATGACCTACCGGGGCGATCTGGCGGCAACGTTTTTCCAGCATTGGGTTTGGGGCGGCATGGTGGTCGCCATCTGCGTAGCCCTGGCTTCAGTTGACATTCCCTCAGTGACCACTGTCAGTTTCCCCTTTGGCTTTAGCCGGCTGCAACTGCCCGCTTCTTTGCTGCTGTCCGTGATTATCTATTTTGTGGCGGGGATGGCGCTGGTTAGTCAGGCGCGGTTAGCTACCCTCAATGCCCGCTGGCTGCATGACGGGATGCAGAAATCGCCCCGGGTTGAGCGGAGTTGGCTGAGGTTTGGCGTGTTTCTGGTCATTGTTCTGGCTGTTGTGGCGGCTTTTTTACCCCTGGGGTCTACTTTTGCTATCGGCCGACTTCTGGAAGCGCTCATTCTGGGGGCGGCAGCAGTGGCTTCGTTTATCAGTTTCCTGGTTATCCTGATTACCAGCTTGTTTTTGAGCCTCTTTTTCCGGCAGGGGACGCCACCCGCTCCGGTCACGCCGGAACCGCTGCCCACACTCATCCCCACCGCCACACCTATCCCGGTAGCCACAGTGCCGCCGGCAGCCGACGATACGACGACGATTTTGCTCAGTTCGATGTTTTGGGCGCTGGCTGTGGCGGGGACGGTGATGGCTTTGAGTTTTTATTTACGGGGCCGGGGGATACGGCCGTCCCGTCAAACATTCCGTCTCCTCTGGGCCAGTCTCACCGGCTGGCTGCGGGAACTGTGGCAAGGCATGGCGGAACAGGCAGGTGAAGTCCGGCTGGCAGTGCGGCAACGGTTGCAGAGGGAGAAGAAGGAAGGTGAGGCGAAAGAGAAGAAACGGCCGTTTCGCTTCATACGTATCAACGGCCTGACCCCCCGCCAGCAAATCCGCTATTTCTACCTGTCCACCGTCAAACGGGCCAGCGACCGGGGCGTGGAACGGGCAGAGAGCGAGACGCCGCTGGAATACATGGCCGATCTCCAGGAAAACTGGCCGGAAGCTGCCGAAGAACTGGATACGCTAACCGACGCCTTCCTCAAAGCGCGATACGGCCGTCGGGAATTAGAAAAAGAAGATGCAAACCGGGTGAAAAAACGGTGGAAAGCAGTGAAAAGACAATTGAAAAAATGAGTGGGCTAATACACGTCTCCACGCGCACCTATGGCTACGACACGAATTGTACGACTATCTTTGTCTACTGCATAAATGATACGAATCTGACCAATCCGATAGCGCCATAAACCTGTATATTGCCCTTTTAGCGGCTTAATCGTTTGAGGATTGGGGTGCTGAAACGGAGATTGATTGCACAAATAATCAAACGCCTGAGCAACGGCCTTTTGTTGTCGGCGTGGTAAGCGACGCAAATACTTTGTGGCACGCGGAGCAATACGTTCAATTGTAAAAGGAACAAATTCTGTCACAACGACAACTCTTTCTGTAATTCTGCCCAGCTCATACCCTGATCATCACCTAATTCCGTCAATCCAGTTTCAATTTCTACCATCATTACCGGGTCTGATTTAACGTCAGCCGTTGCTTTCCAGGATTCAATAACGTCTGAAACTGGCAGCCAATCTCCAGTTTGCCGGCCCTGGCTCAACACCGCTAAAAGTTCTGCAAAAAATTCTGCCAGTTCTTCTGCGCTGAAGCAGGTCAACCAGTCAAAACTCTGCGGCAATGTGAATAATGAAATTTGCCCGGCTGCCTGAGAAGATGGCATTTTTCCTACAATCATTTGGTCTGAAATTATGGTTGCCATTTTTCACTCTCTTTCAATCTGATACGCTATCTGCCGACAATTTTACCACATCCTGTGCCATTTTTGTTTATTCATCACCCTGCGCTTGCAAATAGCTGTAAATAGTTTCCGCCGCCAGAATGTTACCCGCCTGATTCCAGTGAGGATCGGCGTAATGGTATAGTTCCCCTTCTTCGATGCTTTTTTGCCAAAAAACGGGGGTCAGGTTGAGAAAATCAATCCCCAGTTCGGCCGTCATATCGGTCATTAGTTGTTCCTGGGCGCGCTGGTTTTCGTTGAATTGATCGTAGCTGAGGTATTGGGGCTGCCACTGCAAACGGCCGTGATCCCCCTCGCTCAAAGTCACCGTCACCGTGCGCTCCAGTACGTTGTTCACGTCCGTCTCATCCCACACCCGCGACCAAAGCACATGCTCTTTGCTGGGGATATAGACGAACAGGAGACGGCCGTCCTGCACCGCCGCCTCATCCCGCAAATCAGCCAACGCCTGCCGCATCGCCGCGTACTCCTCCGAGTTGGCCAGCGTTTCATAATCCGCGCTGAGAGGCAGCAGGTGAACGTCTTTGAAAATAGTCTCGATGGGGCCGGCTTCCGTATCGGCCGTTACCGGATAGCGGTAATCCTTGGGCGCCGTCTCTTCCGGCGGGAACAGCTTTTGCCAGCCGTAAACCAACAAATGCGGCGTGAGCAATTTGCGCCAGAAGGAGACGTCCTGCATATCATATTCCCGCCAGTCCAGCCCGCTGGCCTGCCTGTCCAGATATTCCCCCATCGTAATCATGTCATTTCCCTCAAAAAACATGACGATGGCCCACTTGGGCTGCTTGTCCAACCCATACTGCCGGATCGCTTCCACCTCGTTCAACGTCGTCCAGCTGGGCGCGCCCAGGGCCAGAATCTCGCCGCCGGTCAACGCTTCCAGCCGCTCGATCCACGTCTCCGGAGCCGTGCGAATCATAAAAGAATCTCCGGCAATCACGATGTCGTACTGCTCCTGCCATTCCGGCGGCGTGTTGGGGAAGCCGACGTTATCCGTCTCGAAAAGGTAGGGGAATGAGTCATCCCGGCCGGTGGGGCGAGCGCTGTCTTCCGGGTTCGCCAAAAAGGGATTAGCCGGATTCCAGATGCCCTCCTGCCGGAAATTGGGGATGTATTTGTAACCCAGGCGCACCGGCTTGTCATACTCAAAGTAGGGCTGGCACATGTACGTGCCGATGATGGGATCGGCCGCGCAAACTTCAATGGGGATGAGTTGGTAGAAGAGCCGCAGCCCTACCTCCACGGCAAAAACCACGGCGATGAGGGTGAGGAACAAGGGGATCAGGATGTTCAGAGCTTTTTGCCAGCGTTTGGGTCTGTTTGTTGATTGGGTCTCGTCGGTCATGATTTAGTTTCAGTAGCCGCGGTATCCTTACCGCGCAAGCGTAAACGTGGAAACGCGGTAGGGATACCGCGGCTACAGTTCCCGTTGTCTCATAATTTCAAAGCCTAATATGGCGGCGGAAGCGGCTACGCCTAAAGATTGGCGGTAAGCGACACGGCCGTAAGGAATCCACAATTTCAAATCAGCCTGATTGAGGAAAGAACGGGTAATCCCCCGCTTCTCCCCGCCAATAAGCAGGAACAAGGGGATGTTCAAGTCAGTTTCGTAGATGGACTTAGCTCTTTTGTCGCTGGTGCAGGCAATGGTCAGGCTATGCTGCCGGTAAAAGGCAGCCGCTTCTTCAGCCGTCTCCGCCACAGCCATGGGCATCAACTCCGAAGCGCCGGCAGAAGCGCGGGCCACCACCCCGGCGGCCGTCAGCCAGTTGCGCGGCCGTAAAACCAACCCATCCACCCCGGCCGCATACAGGGAACGCACCGCCTGGCCGAAATTGAACGGGTCTTCCACCCCATCCAGCATGACGAGAAACGGCCGTGCCCCCTCCCCCAACAATTCTTCCAGTGATACAAAGTGACGCGGCCCCACAGAAGCAATCACCCCGCCATGGCTTTTGCCGCTGACGCGGGCGGCAATGAAGGCGTCGTCTACCAGTTGTATGGGGATGTTGGCAGATACGGCCGTTTGCCGCAGCCGCGCCAGCCGCCGGTCCCGCTCTCGTTTGGCCGTCATGTGGACGTAAATCCCCAACACGTCCCGGCTGCCGCTCGCCAGCACCGCCTCAATCGAAATAATTCCTTCCAGCCAGGTTTCTGCCATGACTCTATTAAACCAGGAAGGCCAGACTATTTCCAGTCTGGCCTTCATCTTACCATGTAATTGATCAATTCACCGATTACGAACTATTCGTTTCCCGGCTCCGCTGGCGTTTCCACTGCTGGCACTTCCGGCGTCGGCGTGGGTGGGGCGGTAAATATCGGGTCCAGACGCGGGGTTGTCGGCGTGCGGCCCTGGGCAAAGCCGGTAAACTGCACCTTGCCCGTCAGGATGCCATCCAAAAAGTTCGCCAGAAGCTGCTGCTTGCCCTGGGTCAATTCCGCATCCGTCATATCGCGCATTTCCCGGCCGCTGACCTGGACAATGTAATACTCGGTGTTTTCCGCATCCACCACCCGCACAATCACCGCGCTCGTCTCGCCAATGGGTAAAGAGAAAACGGCGTCGGCCACTTCATTACCCAGACTGGCAGCCACATCATCGCTGGTTTGCTCCAGCAGTTCCCCCGCCCGCGCCGACGTTTCTGATTCGGGATCAAATGGCGTGCTGCGGATTTCGTTCCACACTTCCAGGAAGCCCTTATCTTCAATGTCAGCCAAAGCGGCATTGGCTTCTTCCTCATTGTCAAAGCCGAGGGCGAAGAAATTGGCCTGCTCTACCTGGGGCACCACGGCCTGTTCTTCAAACAAGGCATCGGCCAATTTTTGCCGGTAAAGCTGTGCCCGAACCACGTCCCGGTAAACAGCTTCGCTGACACCTAATCCTTTCAACTGGCTTAACAAATCGTTCAGTTGTTCCTGGAAAGCTTCTTCGGTAACGGGGGTAGCAGTAGGTGGCGGCGGGTTGGTCGGCCCCAGGGTAGGCGTGGGGAATGGGGTGTTGGTGGGGATGATATCGGTGATCACGGCCGTAGGAATCGGCGTCACAGAAGGTGTCGGCTGTACCGTTTCCGTAGGTGTGGGCAGCGGGGTCGGCGCTTCACCGCCAAAATAACTAAACGCTTCGCCAATCGCCTCCTCCAAATCTGCATCCGTTACCGTAATGCCCCGTTTTTCCGCTTCCTCGCGGATAACGACATCTTCCGTCATGGTGTTCAACACGGTTTGGGCCAGACCTTCCGCTTCCACCAGATCGATGATGGCTTGCCGGCCAAACTGCTGCACAGTGCCTACGTCACCGCCAAACGCTTGCAACTGATTTTCCAGCAAAATGATACGTTGAGCCCGTTCAAATTTCACCCGTTCCTGCCAATCCCGCAGCGATATTTCCGTATCTTCTACGACGGCAACCGGCTTATTGGGGGCCAACAACACCTCGTTCACCAGGGCGAATACAATAATAAGCCCAATGATTCCAGCCACAATGCCCACGCCAATCCAGACCTGGCGCATTTGTTTTTGATGCTTCCGCGCCTGCAAAATTTCTTTACGTGTTTGCCGTTCTTCCGAGGTTTCCTGTACTTTTTTCTTTTTTGCCATGACGTTTATTTAACCGTTGAATCTCCAAATTTTTATTCCAGCGGCGAGAGGGCAATCAATTCATGGGCCACAACTTCAGTGCGGAAATGTTTACGGCCGTCGCCATCTTCCCAGCCCCGGGTTTGCAAACGTCCTTCCACATAAACCTGCTGTCCATTCGCCAGACGTTTGCCACAAAGTTCCGCCAGGCTACCCCAGGCCACCACATTAAACCAGTCCGTCTCCTCAAACCGCTCCCCATCCGCAGATTTCCAGGTGCGCGGAATAGCAATGCTGAAAGAGGCCACCGGCCGGCCGCTGGGCGTGTGACGAACCTCCGGCTCGCCATCCACCCGGCCAATAATCATTACTTTGTTAAGCCCTTTGTTCATAGCATACTCCCAACAAAAGACTCCCTGACCGAGTTTATTGTTCTTTGCGGATAAAAAGGAAACGGATAATGTCTTCGTTATAAAGCATATTGCGCTCTATATCCGTAATGCCGTCCGGCTCCAGGTTGGCTTCATAAAAAACATAGTAGCCTGTGTCGTGCTTTAGAATGGGATATGCCAGACGACGTTCACCCCACAAATGCACCACCGGTTTATCGGCCTCATCCTCGCCCACAGTCAGCCACGAGGTAACACGCTCAATCAATTCATTGCGCGCTTCTTATTCTAATTTAGGTTGAATAATAATGGTAACTTCGTACTCTCGCACGTTGCATACCTCCTTTCCTTGGAATTCACTCTAGCGAGCTTTGCCCTCAATCGGACGCCATCCGGCGCACTGTTGAGAGCGGAAAGCAGCAGAAGTATTTGATTTATAAGATATTGCTGTGCAACGGGAGAGGATGATAGCACAAATCAACTATTTCACAAGGGGATTATGAGATTTTTTTAAGGCGCTTTCGTAAACAGGTATAATCAGATGTTATTATTGGGAGCTTTGTATTTCAGGAGATCAGAAATCATGGAAGAACAATCAGTCACAACCACAGCGAACCCGGAAGAGGTGACCCCATCAGCCTCGCAGCCCCAGGTTATCGAACTGAAAACGGGCAGCAACCGCTCTGCTCTATGGACATTGTTGGGCGTCGGTCTGGGCTTTTCTTTGCCGGTGTTGCTGTGCGGCTTTCTCTTTATGGCCGGCATCATTGGCCTGGGTGTAGCGGGGGCAGCCGCCGGCGGGGGAACGTCTACTACAACCAGCAGCGGCTTTGGCGATGCCGTGGCCGTCGTCCGCGTGGAAGGGGTCATCACCCACAGCGATTCCAGCGAATTCAGCAGTGACGCCACCAGCGGCCGGGTCATCGCCGACCTGGAAGCAGCCGCCAATGACGACAGCGTCAAAGCAATCATCCTGCGGGTGGACAGCCCTGGGGGC
>JAJRTP010000453.1 GCA_024278255.1 Chloroflexota bacterium
GAATTAACTTGGGGTTTGGGCGGTTAAAATATTTTGCCCGAACCCCAAGTTAATTCGCCCAAAAGCCACATTTCAAGGTGTTCAGTCGAGTACAAAATTCTGTTGTGCATGATTATGTCAATAGAATTGTCAAAAGTCCAAGATGTAGAGAACGCAGAGAAATTCTCTGGAGAGAATATCTCTGCGGTCAAAAAACCTCAATCTCTGCCACACTATTTAAGGCCACCTGAATAGCTTGCTCAACCCCAGCTTGCACCACATCCTGATGGGGATCAAACGCCTCCATCATGTCCGGTTCAGTCGTCACCACGCCGTCTACAGCCAAAACGGCCGCCGTGGGAATCTGGCGCAGGCTGCCGACTAAAAATAGTGCGGCGCATTCCATTTCTACAGCCAGCACGTTCGCTTCAGCCATTTGCTGATGACTGGGAGCGGCAGCCGGGTTGACGCCGGTAAAAAAGCGTCGCGGGTGAGAACGATGCCGGTGTGGGGTGCATATTCCAGAGCAACGGCCGTATCCCGCAAAGCCAGCGTCAACCCCATATCCGCCACAGCCGGATACCCGGTAGGAACAACTTCACGGCCGTATCCCGTGCGCTGCACAGCGGCCGTAGCAATGACCAAATCGCCGGGCTGCACCTGAGGCTGCAAAGAGCCGCAACTGCCTATGCGAATGATGCGTTCCGCCCCGGCCTTGATCAACTCCTCAAAAGCAATGGCCGCTCCCGGCGCGCCAACGCCGTGAGAACAGACTGTCAGCGTACGGCCGTGATACACCCCGCGATACGTCACATACTCCCGCCACTCTGCCAAAAGCTGCGGCTTTTCCAGACAGGACGCCACCTGTCTCACTCGCTCCGGATCGCCGCAAACCAATACAGTGGGCGTGATACTGCCTATGGCTAATTTTGTGTGGGGAAGTAATTTAGTTGACATAATTACTGATTATTGAAACTCCATCGGCTCCGGCTTATTATCCAGAACTGCTTCGATTTTTTCCATCACATCGTCGGTGAGTTGAGGCACAACTTCCAACGCCTGCATATTTTCTTCCACCTGGGAAACACGGGACGCGCCGGTGATGATTGTGCTGACGTTGGGATTTTTGATACACCAGGCCAGGGCCAGTTTGGGCAGCGTCGTCCCTAATTCTTCGGCAATGGGAACCAGTTCCCGCACTTTTTGCAGCCGGGCCTGCCATTCTTCACTCTCGAACATTTCTCGCAGCCATTCGTACCCTGCCAGATTCATCCGCGTGTCTTCGGGGATACCGTCATTGTATTTGCCCGTGAGCAGACCGGAAGCCAGAGGCGACCAGATGGTTGTGCCCAGACCGATGGCGTCATAGAGACGGCCGTATTCCACTTCAAAGCGGTAGCGGTGGAACATATTGTACTGCGGCTGCTCCATCGTTGGCGGAATCAGGTTGTACTGCCGGGCCACGCCATACGCCTCCATCAACTGCTGCGCCGACCATTCGGACGTGCCCCAGTAGAACACTTTTCCCTGGTGGATCAATTCCGTCATCGCCCGCACCACTTCCTCCACCGGTACTTCCGGGTCGGGGCGATGGCAAAAGTAAAGATCAAGGTAATCCACTTGCAGGCGCTCCATCGCCTGATGGCAGGCTTCATAAATATGCTTGCGGCTTAAACCTCGCTGTGTGGGCAAGGGATCGGTCACTGCGCCAAACATCACCTTGCTGGAGACAGTGTAACTGTCCCGCGTCCAGCCCAACTTTTGCAGCGCCTTGCCCATGATGACTTCTGACTGCCCGTGGGCGTAAACTTCGGCATTGTCAAAAAAGTTGACGCCGGCATCATAAGCCACTTTCATCATGGCTACAGCATCATCCACGTCGGCCTGATATTTAAATGTGACCCACGAACCAAAAGACAAAACACTCACTTTCAGACCAGATTTTCCTAAACGACGATATTCCATTTTTCACTCCTTTGTGCTTGGTGACTATAAAATTCAGTTCCCAAAAATTGGTTCATTCTCCAAGAATGAACCAATTTACGTTACTACGTGGGAAACATTCAACTCAGTTTTATAAAGAATCTGCACACGGCCGTTTACCTCGTACCGTTCAAACAAAGCCCGCAGCGCCGCAGCCATGGGTTCATATTGGGGATGGTCAGGCCAGGGCATCATAGATGAAGAAGCCGACCGCCCCAATAATCCGGCAAAGTCCAGGCTTTGTCTGTTAGCAAAGGTACGTCGGGCGTGATCATCGCCTAAAATGTACTCCGGCGCACGTTCATGTCCACCTTTGCGGGGTGGATAACCGGTATTTTTCAGACTAAACGTGTCCAGCAGCGTCTCATATTCCTGCATAAACGGCGAGCCGTCCATATCCCGCGTGTTCCAGATGAAGATGATACGGCCGTTCCCCCTTAAAATCCGCTCAAATTCCTGCCGCGCCGGCCGGGCATCAAACCAATGCGCTGCCTGCCCCGCCGTCACAAAATCCACGCTGCTATCCGGCAGCGTCGTTGCTTCCGCCGCACCATTAACGCTGGTAAAGTTGGCATACCCGGCCAGAAAACGCTCTCCTGCTGCCCGCATCTCCGGGTTGGGTTCCACGCCAATCACCCGGTTGCCATTGTCCAGGAACAGCTTGCTCAACAACCCCGTCCCGGAACCAATGTCGGCGATAACGGCCGTATCTCCCAACCCAAATTCATCCCGCAGGCAGTCCAGCACGGCCGTCGGGTAAGACGGTCTATACTTAACATAATCGTCTACCCGAATCGAAAATCGTTTGGTGGGTTCTGAGGGCGTATCCATCACAATGCTCCAATTTTACCTCAAATGCGCGTCCCCTGCGCCTTGCCATTATCTTCTGCCGCCCACTGCATGGTGTACAGGTTGTAGTAACGGCCTCTTTGCGCCAGGAGTTCTTCGTGCGTGCCTTGTTCCACGATACGGCCGTTATCCAGCACCACAATCTCATCCGCATTCACAATCGTACTCAGCCGGTGAGCAATAACAAAACTGGTGCGCCCTTCCATCAACGTGTCCAGCGCCTGCTGAATCACCTTCTCCGTGGCCGTATCCACACTGCTCGTCGCCTCATCCAGGATGAGAATGCGCGGGTCGGCCAGCAAAGCGCGGGCAAAAGAGATAATCTGCCGCTGCCCTACGCTCAGGTTCACGCCGTCTTCGCCCACATCCGTATCATACCCGTCCGGCATGTGGATAATGAACTCGTGCGCCCCAACCGCTTTGGCTGCTTCGACTACCTCTTCATCGGTGGCCTCGAGACGGCCGTACCGGATATTATCGCGCACCGTGCCCGCAAACAAAAACGGGTCTTGCAGCACAATACCCAACTGCGAGCGCAGCGAGGCCTTCGTCACCTGGCGGATGTCTGCGCCGTCAATCTCAATCGCCCCGCCCGTCACATCAAAAAAGCGAGCCAGCAAGCGGATAATGGTACTCTTGCCCGCGCCCGTTTCCCCTACCAGGGCGATCCGTTCCCCCGGTTCCGCGTGCAGCGTAATGCCGTGCAGCACCGGTTCCCCATCCTGATAAGCAAACGTCACATTCCTAAAATCCACCCGTCCCATAACCGGGGGCAAAGGCGGTGCATCCGGCGCGTCCACCAAATCCGGCTCCGTATCCAGCAAACCAAACACCCGTTCACTGGAGGCCATCGTCGCCTGAAACGTGTTGTACCGCTGCGCCAGTTCCCGAATCGGGTCAAAAAAGCGGCGGATATACAGAATGAAGGCCACCAGTACCCCCGTCGTCAAGGCATCCTGAAAAACCAGCCAGCCGCCCACCGCCACCACCAGCGCCGTCGCCAGCGATCCCATAAAGTCTACACCGGGAAAGAACAGCGCCGTCAGCCGGGAAGCCCGCACATTGGCATCAAAATAGGAACGATTGAGGTCATAAAAGTGTTGGGCGTTTACCTCCTCGCGGGTAAAACTTTTGGTCACACGAATACCGGAGATAGATTCGTTGAGATAGCCATTGATCAGCGCCAGTCGCTGTCGCGTCGCCCGGTACACCTTACGCACCCGCACCTGCCAGTAGCGTGTTAACACAAACATCAACGGCAGGACAGAAAACGTCACCAGCGCCAGCTTCCAATCCAGAAGCAGCATGGCAATCACAATTCCCGTCAGCGTAAAGAAGGAGCGAAACAGGCCGGTAATACTCCAGGTGATGAAATCCTGCAAGACCCCCACGTCGCTGATCAGGCGGCTCATCAGGCGCCCCACGCTGTAATTGTTGTGGAAGTTAAGCGACAGCGTGTGCAAATGGCGGAACAATTCGCTGCGATAATCGGCTACGACTTTTGTGCCTACGTAGGCCATGATGGCAATACGCCAGCGGTTGGTAATCCACTCGACAATGGCCACCAGCAGGAAAAGCACCGTCCACATACGCACTGTCTGCAAAGAACCGGTGGCAATCCCTTCATCAATCGCCTTGCCCACAATGGCCGGCTGTACTACGGCCATCAGGGAACTGATAATCATAAAGAATATAGCCAGAACAAGCTGGGGCAGATACGGCCGCATGTAAGCCAGCAGCCGCCGCACCAATCGGGAATCATACGCCTTGCCCAGCAGTTCATCCTCATCATTCAATAGGGCTTTTATCCGCGCTTCCCGCGCTTCCCGCCCCTCTTTTTCCCGCAAATATTCGTTTCTGGTCTGGGTGGCATTGTCACGAGACATAGTTTTCTCTCGCCTCCATCTGCGCCTGTAACGCCGTAAATTCTTCCTGATCCTTCAACTGCAAATCATAAATCTGGCGGTAAAGGCCATCCTGACGCAGCAGGTCATCATGCGTCCCCCGCTCTGCGATCTCGCCTTTGTCCAGCACCAGGATACAGTCGGCACTTTTCAGAGTGAGGAGGCGCTGGGCAATGACGAAGGTCGTGCGCCCTTCCATCAAGGTTGCCAGCGCTTCCTGGATGAGATGCTCGGTTTCTGTGTCCACGCTGCTGGTGGAGTCGTCCAGGATAAGGATGCGCGGGTCGGTGAGTAGGGCGCGGGCGATAGCCACGCGCTGCTTCTGCCCGCCGCTCAAAGTGACGCCCCGCTCGCCCACGGCCGTATCATATCCATCCGGGAAGCCAACAATAAATTCATGGGCGTGGGCTGCTTTGGCCGCCGCCACAATTTCTTCATAGCTGGCGTTGGGACGGCCGTAAGCGATATTTTCGGCAATGGTCTGGCTGAACAGGAAGGGGGATTGCAGGACAATACCAATATGCTGCCGCAGCGACCTTATCTCTAATTCACGCACGTCGTAACCATCAATCAGGATACGGCCGTCACTCACATCATAAAACCGGGGAATCAGACTCGTCACCGTAGACTTGCCCGAACCGGTCGGCCCAATCAAGGCTATCGTCTCCCCCGGCGCGGCCTGGAAAGTAACGTCATGCAAAATCGGCCGTTCCGCATCATACGTAAAACCCACATGCTCAAACGTCACCGCTCCCTGCATCTCATCCAGCACAATGGCGCCCGATTTCTCCTCAATTTCACTGGGTGTATCAATAATGTCAAACACCCGCTGGGCGCTGGCTCCGGCCGTCGCCGCCAGATTCACCAAAAAGCCCAGCCGCTGCACCGGCCCGCTCAGCAGCAGCACATAAGAAATCATGGCAAACAACGACCCCACCGTAATCACCCCATCCAAAGCCAGCGGTGCGCCAAACCAGAGCAGCAGGAAAATGCTGAACGCAATCAAAAAGGTGAAAAACGGCCAGTTATTGGCCCACGTTTTGATGATGCGGTAACGGCGCCGGAACCATTCCTCATTGGCCTCGTCAAACTTCGCCAACTCATACGGCTCGCGGGCAAATGCCTTCACCACCCGGATGCCCGTCATGCTCTCTTGCATCGTCGCGGAAAGCACGGCCATCTGCTCCTGAATCCCCTTAAACATGGGCCGCACTTTGCCGCCAAACCGGATGGCGGCAATGACCAGCACAATGTTCGGCCCCAAAGCCACAAAAGCCAGACGCGGCTCTTCGTAAAACATGGCCGCCAACACGCCAGTCATCAACAGTGTCGTGGAAACCAGCCCCATCATGCCAATCCCCACAAACCGCTCTGTCTCCGTAATGTCGCTGGTGGCCCGGCTCATCAATTCGCCGGTATGGGTGCGGTCATGGAAGGCAAAAGGCAGCCACTGCACCCGCAGGTAAAAATTCTGGCGCAAATCAAAGGCCACGCTGTGGGTCAGCCATTCGCCAAAATACATCTCGTTGAAGCCCATTACGCCCCGCACCACAGCAATGAGCAAAATGACCCCGCCGGCGATGAATAACCGGACCGCATTGCCGGAAGTCACTCCCTCATCAATGACCCGCTTGATAATTTGAGGCACTATCAAATTGAGCGCGACGGAGAGCAACATAGCCGTATAAGCCACCAACACCTGCCGCCAATATGGTTTGAGATACCCCAACAACCGTCTGTAAACATCCGTTTTATTCATAGACTACCCATCCTTCGTACAGCGGGTGCAAATTTTGTTTTACACCCTGGCATTAGACAAACATCTAACAGAACGCATTAGTTTATATGATAAACGCGCAAATGTCTACTTTATCAAGAAAGCTCCGTCAGATGCCCCCGGAATGCCACTTTTCACCCTACAATCTCTTCATACTTTCCCCATATTTTATGGGCCAAATCTGGCGCGCGTAAGAAATTTTTTAGTCCACAATATATTAAACCGTCGGTATTTACAAGAATAGCGTTAGTATAGTATACTTATTTTATGAAAATAAAGCGTAATTTGTTATCTCAATTACCGGATTATCTCCTACCGGGTAAAGTTGTTGTTTTGTACGGGCCACGCCAGGTAGGTAAGACCACGTTAGCACATGCCCTTCTGGATATCGTTACCTTATCCAGCCGCTTTATCAACGCAGACGAACTTATCTACCAGGAAATACTTTCCAGCCAGAACAGGCGACGGTTGGGCGAATTGTTAAGTGGCGTCGAACTATTGGTCATTGACGAAGCCCAGCGTGTGCCCAACATCGGCCTGAATCTAAAGATTATGGTGGATAATTTTCCCCAGGCTCGTATTCTGGCAACCGGCTCCGCTTCCTTTGATTTGGCAAACAAAGTCAGCGAACCGCTTACCGGGCGAAAACTGACGTTTACTCTCTATCCAGTCAGTTACGATGAACTGCGCCAAACGCTTGGCCCGCTGGAAACACGCACGCAGTTGGAACGCTGGCTGGTCTGGGGTGGGTATCCCGCCATTGTTACCACGTCAGACCCATCCTTGCGCCAACACCTACTGGATGAACTGGTTGGCTCTTACTTGTACCGGGACATTTTAGAACTGGAAGGAATCAGGCGCGCCGACAAAATCGTGAATATGCTTCGCCTGTTGGCTTTTCAAATCGGGCATGAAGTTTCGCTTTCGGAATTGGCATCTAATCTGGCAATTAACCGGCAAACAGTGGCCCGCTATCTTGATTTACTGGAAAAGGTGTTTGTGATTTTTCGCGTGGGCGGTTTTTCGCGTAATTTGCGCAAGGAAATCAGCAAAAATGCCCGCTACTATTTTTACGATAACGGTGTCCGCAATAGCCTGATCCAAAATTTTAACCCGCTGCATTTGCGCAATGACGTGGGCCAATTATGGGAAAATTTTTTGATGGTGGAACGACGCAAGGCAAATCAAGCAGACGGCCGTCTGGTAAACACCTATTTTTGGCGTACCTATGACCGAAAAGAAATTGATTACATTGAGGAATACGGCGGGCGGCTGTATGGTTTTGAGTTTAAGTGGCAGGACGGCCGTATCCGTCGCGCAGTCCGCAGTGAATTTTTGCAAACATATCCCCAGTCAGAACTGACTGTCATTAATCAGGAAAATTTCGAGCCGTTTGTGACGCCTCAGACGTAAGCGGCAGCGCTTGCACCCGCGCCTCATCCCAGGCCACAAATTCGCCGCTCCACTCCGGCGGGGCGTACAGAGCCAAGGTTGCCAGAGCCGCGCCCGGCTTGTCTGGTGATAAAAGTTGGCCGTCTTCATACTTCCTGACAAAACGGGCGTACACGTCCGGGGCCATACCCGCTGCCCCCTGCTCCCGGATAACTTGCTGCATGGCCGTATCTACCGCGCCGGGGCGCACGGCTACGGCCGTAATCAAAGGTTCTTCCGCCGCCAATACCCGCGTCAACTGGTTCAACGCTCCTTTGGCTGCGCAATACGCCCCCCAACCCGGCAGCCCATACGTCGCCGCCCCGCTGGACACGTTGATCACCCGCCCCCGCCGCTGCCGCAGGTGAGGCAAGGCAGCCTGCGTCAGTTGCAACGGACCAAGCAGGTTAACGGACAAGTTTTCCTGCCAGGCCATTACATCTACTTCGGCGATAGGGGCTATCGGTTCAATCGTACCGGCATTGTTGATCAGGGCGTCAATACGGCCGTACCGCGCCAACGCCGCCGCCACCACATAAGCACAATCTTCTGCATCGGTCACATCGCCGGGAATGGCTACGGCCGTGCCGCCCTCCGCCTCAATCAACCGCGCCGCTTCCGCCAATGCGTCTCCAGAACGCGCCAGCAACACCACATTAGCCCCAGCAGCAGCCGCAAACCGGGCCGCCGCCAAGCCCAACCCTCTGGACGCTCCCGTAATAATCACTGTTGGTTCACTCATCATTGCCTCCTTAAATTATTCTCACGCCTTCACACGTCATCTATACCATATTTTTACCCGTTGGGTCATCCTGGGCAAACTCATTCGCTGCCTCGCCCCGCCGAAAATTACGAATGCACTGTTTAGTCAGGTATAATGACGGTGTGAAATTTGAATGACCAATCACCCATTATCCAAATAAGGAGACACACCATGAAATTTATAGACCTGACCATTCCTCTGGGCATCGGCACACCTCCCTGGCCCACCTATGAACCACTGCAAGTAAAATATTTCAAGCGGTTGGCCCCCAACGGGGCCAACGGCCAGATTGTCACCCACAGCAACCACGTGGGCACGCATCTGGACGGGGAAATTCATTTTTACACCCCCGGCAAAGACATTGCCCAACTGGATTTTGAATTTCTGGCCGGAGAAGCAGCCATCGTGGATTTGAGCGACGTGTGCGGCGACTACGACGTGTATACGCCGGAAATGATCGAGGAGCGGGTGGAAGTGCGTGAAGGGGACATCCTCATCATCCACACCGGCTACCACCATTTCGGCTGGGATCAGCCCTATGGCAACGAGGTACGCTACATGGTGATGCACCCCGGCCCGGATGCCCGTTTTGCCAACTGGTGCATTGAAAAGAAGCTCAAATGGATTGGCGTAGACTGCGGCAGCGCCGATCATCCCATGAACACCAAAATCCGGGATTGGATGCCGGCCCAGGCTGAAGACGCCGACGCCCATTTCCGGGAAAAGTACGGCAAGCCGCTGGCGGAATACTTCACCAAAGATATGTACCAGATGATGCACTTGTGGATGTTTGACAAGGGGATTATTCACGCCGAATGCGTCGGCGGGGACATTGATCTGCTGGTGAACCGGCGCGTCCAGGTAGCCTGTTTCCCCTGGCGCTTTGTGGACGGGGAAGCCTCCATTGCCCGCATTGTGGCGATGGTGGACGATGATGAATACGAAGAGTTAATGGCGAAAAAAGCTACCATGCCGCTTACCAAATACGGCGATTGCTATGACCCGGTTCACGTGGAACGGTTGGGGGGGCGGGGAAAGGTTTATTAGGGAATTGGATATTGGGATATTGGAGTACTATCCCAATATTCCAATATCTCAATACCTCAACATCTAGTTTTGCTACAATCTCCGTCGCACTAGGGATCAGAGAAATCATCCGTTTCTGTACGCCACTCATATCGTTTGAATAGAAATACAACAGATATTACCCATCAGCCAATTCCTTTTCCAGATCGCTTATACGCTTCTCAATCCTTTCCCGATAAGCAGCCTGCGGAGTAAGTTCCAGATACAAACGATAATCCGACAAGGCCGCTTCTTTATCTTCTGCCATTTCATGGGCCAGTCCACGGGCACTATATATTTTCGGATCGTTTGGGCTTAACGCCAACGCCTTATTAAAATCGGCAATAGCATTTTGAGGCTCATTCAACCACAAATAGGTTTTGCCTCGATTATAATAAATCATGGCATCAGTAGAGCCTAATAACAAGGCTCTATCAAAGTCGGCAATGGCTCCAACAGCATCTCTTGGTGCTCCTGTATTGCTATACGCTTTGACTAAGCCGCGATCAAGATAAGCTGTGGAAAAATCAGGCTTTAACTCGATAGCCTGAGTATAATCACTTATTGCCGCATCAAAATAAAACAAAGCTACGTAAATCCTGCCCCGATTCCAATAAGAAAAAGGATCGCCAGGATTGAGTTCAATGGCTTTGTTCAAGTCAGCCAATGCCTCGCGGACAACCGCTTGTTGATCCCAAAGGTATTCTTCTGATTCTGCCTGGGCAAAAATAACAACACCTCGATTCTTGTATGCTTCTGCAAAAGAAGGGTTGATTTGGATAGCCTTGGAATAGTAAATATACGCCTCCTCAAGGTTTCCTTCCTGACGATATGAATAACCGCGATCATTATAGTAAAAAGCAAGCTCCAATTTAACAATCTTCCACGCACCCAGAGCAAGCAGGATGATTAAACCAGACAACAAACCAACGACGAGCAAGTGTCGTTTTTCATGACTAGACAGCGTCTTTTGCGTATTAATTGTCTCTTGCTTCATTCTGAATCTTGCAAAAATCTCAGAACCCGATCCGCAATGTCATCACGGATCTGTCGGAACACGGCCGTAACTTCCTCATCCGTTCCCACAGCCTCCGCAGGATCAATAAAACCAATGTGCGTTTTCAGCCCCGCACCTTCCAGCCAGACAGGACACGTCTCCTTCGCCCCATCGCACACCGTAATCACGTAATCAAAATAAACGCCCGCGTACTCCTCCACCGACTTGGAACGGTTGGCGCTGATGTCAATGCCCAACTCAGCCATCACTGCAATCGCCTTGGGATGGACGTAACCGCTGGGGGTCGTTCCCGCCGAACAGGCGACGAATTGGTCTCCGATACGGCCGTTAATCAACCCCTCCGCCATCTGACTGCGACAAGAATTTCCTGTACAAAGCACCAATACCGTCTTCATGCCTCCTGATCCCTATCCGTGACAATCCCTATCATCCAGCAAATCCGTGGTACACCTTCTACAAATCCAACGCACTCATCACCGTATTCAAATCCTTGTCTCCCCGCCCGCTCAAGTTCACAATGATGATTTGATCCGGCCGCATTTTAGGGGCCTGTTTAATAGTTTCGGCCACGGCATGGCTGGATTCCAGCGCCGGGATGATGCCTTCTGTGCGGCAAAGCGTCTGGAAAGCGGCCAACGCTTCCTCGTCTGTGGCGTAGGTATAGCCGGCCCGCTCGTTATCCCGGAAAAGGGCGTGTTCCGGCCCCACGCTGGGGTAATCCAGTCCGGCGCTGATGCTGTGCGTCTCCATAATCTGGCCGTCCGGCGTTTGCATGACGTAACTTTTTGTGCCGTGCAGGACACCGATACGGGCTACGTTCATATCGGCAAAACGGGCTGCGTGACGGCCGTTTTCAATCCCCTCGCCGCCCGCTTCCACCCCGACAAACTGGACGCTCTCATCATCCCGGAAGGCGTGGAAGATACCCATGGCATTGCTGCCGCCCCCCACGCAGGCAATAATCATATCCGGCAAACGGCCGCATTCCGCCAACACCTGCTCCCGTGCTTCCACACCAATTACACTCTGAAAATCCCGCACCATCATCGGGTACGGGTGCGGCCCCAAAACCGAGCCAAGCAGATAATGCGTCGTCTCCACATTCGTCACCCAGTCGCGGATGGCTTCATTGATGGCGTCCTTGAGCGTCTGGCTGCCGCTGGACACCGGGCGCACTTCCGCCCCCAGTAGCTTCATGCGGTAAACGTTGGGCTGCTGCCGGGCAATGTCCACCGTGCCCATGTAAACGACGCATTCCAGCCCCAGCAGGGCGCAGGCGGTGGCCGTGCCCACGCCGTGTTGCCCCGCCCCCGTCTCGGCCACAATGCGGGTTTTGCCCATACGCTGCGCCAGCAGCGCCTGCCCCAGAGCATTGTTAATTTTGTGCGCTCCGGAATGGTTCAAATCTTCCCGCTTCAGGTAAATTTGCGCTCCGCCCAACTGTTGGCTGAGTCGTTTGGCATGGCTGAGGGGGGACGGCCGTCCCACATACGTGCGCAGCAAAGTGTCAAACTCCGCCATAAACTCCGGGTCGTGAATTGCCTCGTCATAAGCCTGGATCAGTTCATCCAGCGCCGGCATCAACGTTTCCGGCACAAACTGCCCGCCATACGGCCCAAATTTCCCTCGTTCATCCGGTACATTTACCTTTTTAATTTGCATGACCATTTTTTGCCTTGTAAGCGCGTAAAATCTGCCTGAATTGCCCGGATGCAACAATGGATACAGAACCAACCTTCCGCAAAACCAGCAGATCGTTATCGCCTGAAATTAAATAATCCACTTGACCAATCACCGCATAAGCGACCAGATAATCATCTTTCGGGTCTCGCGTAACCGGAGGAATATCCTCCGTAATCAACGGTATCTTTTCGCCAAACAAACGCAGCAATGATAACAAACGGGCCAGCCTTTCTTCCGAAATAACATTGAGAAGACGCGGTTTGTTTCTCACTGTTTCTTCGAGTTCTTGCAGCATCATTTCAGGAACAAGTAACGTTACCTGCTCTTCCCAAACCGCTTCCAACAAAAACATGATAAAACTGTCTTCGTGCGGTTTGAGTAAATAAGCAATGTACAGATTAACATCAACCAAAACACGCATCATTTATATTCCCGGAACGTCACCTTACCCTTTTTGACCAAATTTTCTATTACCTCATCGGCAATCTCATCAGCCAGTCGCTCTACTTCTTCTTGCGGCATATCTTTATTCCGTTCGTTTATTTCAAGCGCAATTTGACGCAATTCCTCAAGAGCCTGCTGGCGGCGACGCTTTGTTCGCGCTGCCTGTAACAATTCATAATCTGCATAAGGGATAAGCACAGCTTCCGCCCTGCCTCGGTTCTGGATAACCACGTCTTCCTGCTGTCCTTTAACCAAATTCAGAAAAGAACTTAACTGCTGTCTCGTTTCGCTAACGGATGCGGTTTTCATAATAACACTCCGTATATTTTTTCAATAGTCACATTGAATAGTAACGTGTATAGACAATAAATTGTACATTTACATGCACATGATAACACACGTGCCAAATATACGTCAACAAATTCCTTGACTAACGCTGCAATTCCCGCAAACGGGCTTCGCAGAGGAAAATGACCAGGGCGGAGGGCGCATCGGTAATCTGGCCGGCGCGGGCCATGCGCAAGACTTCAGCGATAGGGGTGGGATGGATTTCCATCAGTTCGGCCGGTTCGTGGGCTGTCGGCCCCAAAGTGACGCCGGTTGCCAGAAAGTAATGCCCTTCTTCGTTGCAGATGCCGTTGGCTGTATAAAATTGGCCCAGCTTTTCCAACAATTGCGCCTGCCCACCAATCTCCTCGCGTAGTTCTTCCCGCGCCGCTTCCTCCGGCGTCTGCCCCGGCTTGACGCCGCCGGCCGGAATCTCCCAACACCAATCATCAACGGTGTAATGTAACTCGCTGTACAGTGCGTATTCGTTTGCGAATTGGCGGGGAAAACGAAATCCCAGCCAGTGTTTTTTTGTTAGCATAGGGCAGGATGCTACCATAGGCAGATGGAGGTTGACAAACGGCCATTTTGGGGAGAAACGACCGTTTGATTTTCAGTAACGCAATGCTTGTAACCTTTCCGCGCATAACAGCAGAGCCAGCGCCGAAGGGCCGTCGCTAATTTCATTCGCCTGAGCCATTCGTAAAACCTCAGCCACCGGTTTGGGGTGAATTTCCATCACTTCCGTTGATTCATGGTCGGGCTGCCCCAGTGTAACGCCAGTAGCGAGGAAGATATGCGCTTCCTCATTGCCAATGCCGTTCATGGTATAAAAACGACCGAAATAATCCAAATTTTCGGCACTGCCGCCAATTTTCTCCAATAATTCTGCCCGCGCGGCTTCTATTAACGACTGTCCTGGCTTTACGCTGCCCGCTGGAATCTCGTAGCACCAGTCATTAACAGGATACCTGTAGGTATAGATCATCAC
>JAJRTP010000454.1 GCA_024278255.1 Chloroflexota bacterium
CCCTTTGCCCTCGCCGCAGACGTTAGCTATGCTGTTCAGCCATCTGGGCATTAGCGAGATGGCGCAGGTGGTGGCGTATGACAACAAGAACGGGGCCATTGCTTCCCGCTTGTGGTGGGAACTGCGCTACATGGGGCATGAAGCCGTCGCTGTGCTGGATGGCGGCTGGGCGGTCTGGCAGGAAGCCGGTCTGCCAATACGCACCGGCGTGGAAGAAAATGATCCGGCCATATTTACCGGACGCCCAAAAGCAAATTGGTTGGTGCGCCTGGATGAAGTGTCTACCCAACCGCTGCTCATTGATTCCCGCGGCCCGGCCCGTTACCGCGGCGAGGCAGAACCGCTCGATCCAGTGGCGGGACATATCCCCGGTGCAGTGAATTTCTTTTTCCAGGAGAATTGGTCGGCAGACGGCCGTTACCTGCCTGCGGCCGAGATGCGGGCTAATCTGGAAGCCATTTTAGGAAACACGAAACCGGATACGGCCGTGTTCTACTGCGGTTCCGGGGTGACGGCCTGCGTTAATTTGCTGGCGATGGCTCATGCGGGGTTGGGCAACGGCCGTCTTTACGTCGGTTCCTGGAGTGAATGGTGCAGCGATTCTTCCCGGCCAATCGCTACAGGAGAATGATAAAAGGACAAAAATTATGTTGTCGATTTCCAAAAAATACGTGGTTGATGATTCTGGCAAACGGAAAGAAGTAATTATTTCATATGATGACTTCCGTATCATAGAAGAACTTCTCGGCCTTGATCTTGAGGATGAAGTTGTCACTATTCTCAAAGAAGCCAGCCAAGATCGGATTTACAAAACGGAAGATGCGTATGTAAATTTGGATGACCTCGAATGAGTAGAGTAATCATACACCGCCGCGCCGCAAAATATGTGCGTAAATTACCCAATCCGCAAAAGGATCGCGTGAAAACTCTCCTCAAACAACTACAACACGAGCCCTTAATGCAGCCACAGGTACGTCAAATGGCGGGAGATTGGGCAGGTTATTACCGAATTCGCTTGGGCAACATTCGCATTATTTTCTGGTATGACAACGAATCGGATACGGTCTATGTAGATTATATCGGCGCCAGAGGGGATATTTATAAATCCGGCGGATAATACTACACATTGCAACTATGCTCTATCCTGCAAATGCTGCTGTACCGGCTAAATTGCACACGGCCGATTTCACCTTGACGCCGCTCACTCCCGCGCATGTAGAACTGGATTATACGGCCGTCACCTCCAGCCACGAGATGCTGCGCCAATGGAGCGGCAGTGCCTGGCCCAGCGACGATTTTAGCCTGGATGACAATTTGCAAGATTTGCAATGGCATGACCGAGAGCATCAGGAGCGGATTGCTTTTACTTACACTGTTCTCAATCCGGCACAGGACGAATGTTTGGGGTGTGTGTACATACGGCCGTTAAGCGAAATCATGCCCACCGCCCCCGACTACCAAGCCATCGCCCGCTTTTGGGTCCGTCAAGCTCACCAGGGTGGGGCACTGGAACGGCAATTACTGGAGACCTTGTGCGCCTGGTTCCATTCAGACGATTGGGCCTTTGAACGTATTTTGTTTCATACCCGCGTCAGCAGCCAGTGGCAAATCCATCTGTTTATTGTGGCCGGCTGCCAGGCTGTCAACACACACTATTTGCCGGAACGGGGCGGGTATCACACCTTTTTTGAGAGGCTGCCTGATGATTAGCTACCCTTTTCCCCGCTATTTAACCGACCAACCCCACCGCCGCTACAACCCGCTCACTGGTGAATATGTTCTCGTGTCCCCGCAGCGCACAAAACGGCCGTGGCAAGGACAAGTGGAGAATCCCCCGCCCGATAGCCGTCCCGCTTATGACCCCGCCTGCTATCTCTGCCCCGGCAACAAGCGGGCTGGCGGAGTGCGTAACCCGAATTATGACCACACCTTCACCTTCACCAATGATTTTGCCGCGCTTTTGCCGGATGCTGCGGCTGCGCCCACGGCCGTATCCCCCTTGCTGCGGGCAGAGACGGTACGCGGGACCTGCCGTGTCATCTGCTTTTCACCCCGTCACGACCTGACCCTGGCCCAAATGTCCCTGTCCGACATCCGCCGGGTGGTGGACGTATGGGCGGCGCAAACGGCCGAATTAGGGCAAACTTACTGCTGGGTGCAGGTGTTTGAGAACAAAGGCGCCGTCATGGGCAGCTCCAATCCGCACCCGCACGGGCAAGTCTGGGCATTGGATACCTTACCCAACGAACCGGCTAAAGAGGATGTGCAGCAACAACAGTATTGGCAGGAAAACGGCCGTCCTCTGCTTCTCGATTACGCCCAACTGGAATTGGAACGGGGGGAGCGGTTGGTTGAGGTTAACGAGCATTGGCTGGTCGTCGTTCCCTATTGGGCCATCTGGCCGTTCGAGACATTGCTGCTGCCGCGCCGCCACGTCCTGCGCTTGCCTGACCTGACTGGCGCTGAGCGGGATGCCTTGTCCGATATTCTCAAGCGACTGCTCACCCGCTACGACAATTTGTTTGAAACCAGTTTTCCTTATTCGATGGGTTGGCACGGCGCCCCCTGGACGCTGGAGACCTGTCAGGTTCCATCAACCAATAATCTAGCCAACCACCAATCAAAACCTGACAGGTCTGAATATACCCATTGGCAGTTGCACGCCCATTTTTACCCGCCGCTTTTACGGTCGGCGACGGTCAAAAAATTCATGGTCGGTTTTGAGATGCTGGGTGAAGCGCAGCGAGACTTGACGGCCGAACAAGCAGCGGCGCGTTTACGATTGCAGGTGAGATAGGAACTTATGAATCTGCAAAAGCAAGTGATAGAGGCCTTTGTCGCCCGTTTTGGCACGCCGCCCGTTTTTGTGGCTCGCGCGCCGGGACGGGTGAATTTGATCGGCGAACACACGGATTACAATGACGGTTTTGTGTTGCCTATGGCGATTGACAGGGCTATCTGGATTGCGCTGCGTCCTAACAACGGCCGTCAAGTGAATCTATATTCGCTCAACTTCGCTGCCGCCGCCTCTTTTTCTCTGGACAATCTGGAAAACAACCAGGCGGGCTGGATCGAGTATGTGAAAGGGGTAGCCTGGGCTTTGCAGGAAGCCGGTTTGGCTTTGCAGGGATGGGATGGCGTCATGGTCGGAGATGTGCCCGTGGGGGCAGGGCTTTCTTCATCGGCGGCGTTGGAACTGGCGACGGCCCGGGCTTTTGCGGCCGTTTCTGGTTGGGCATGGCATCCGGCGCAAATGGCCCAAGTGGCGCAGCGGGCGGAAAACGAATGGGTTGGCGTGAACTGCGGCATCATGGATCAGATGATTTCCGCCGCCGGTAAAACCGGTCATGCCCTCTTGATTGACACGCGCACTTTACAATTAGAAGCTGTGCCGCTGCCACCTACGGCCGTTGTCGTGCTGGATACGGCCACGCGCCGGGGCCTGGCCGATTCAGAATATAATACGCGGCGTGCCCAATGTGAAGCAGCGGCCGATTTTTTCGGTGTACCGGCTTTGCGTGATGTCAGCCTGGCCCAATTTCAGGCGCAAGCGGCTGGGCTGGATGCGGTGACCCGCCGCCGTGCCCGCCACGTGGTGAGTGAGAATGACCGCGTTTTGCAAGCTGTGGCAGCCATGCGTCAGGGAGATGTGGTGCGATTGGGGCAGTTGATTGACGCCAGCCACGCCAGCCTGCGCGACGATTTTGCAGTTTCCAGCGCTGAACTTGATCTCATGGTGGACATTGCCCGGCAGCAGCCCGGCTGTTTTGGGGCGCGGATGACGGGGGCCGGTTTTGGTGGCTGTGCGCTGGCTTTGGTGCAAACGGCCGTTGTTGAGGCTTTTGTTACGGCCGTAGCCACTGCCTACCAACAAACCACGCAGTTACAGCCCCAAATTTACGTTTGCCAGGCAACAAACGGAGCTGAGATACAGAACGTATAATCCCCGTGTGACATAACCCATAATAATGCCACAGGATAAATTATAAAGATGCCAAAATTGGGGCAATATTGCCTGTCAAAACATATCAATGATGTCTATTTAATAACCATAATACTGCCGATTTTCAGTTTTATAACCATAAGGCTTCCTTTTGTCACGCAATCAAATTGGGAAGATTTTCTTCTTGGTTAATAGTTTGGCTGATATTGTTGATATTATTGTTTTTAACTATTACGCAAATAGTAACGGCCGTTACCTAAAACTGTAGCCTTGCCCACATGAACCAATTCGCCTAACCGTAGAACAGGTAAGAAAGGAGATAAATCTCCGGCATAAGTTACCGTTCCAACTAAGCCACTGATGGATATATTTCTTTCCTGGCGAGTAGAAAAACGATGATATACTTTCCAGTGCATATCTTTTTCTACACATTGTATTTGACGAGATGCTTCGGCTAAAGCGCGATAATCTGCCTCCCATTTTTGTCCGCAGTGAAAATAAGCCAATGAAGAAACACGACGCATCAGGGCACGCCATATTACATGAAAGTCTGGTGGCTCTTGAATGGTATGTCCTTCTTCCCGCAAACGAGTAGGTGTGAGAAAATGAAAAGTTAAGGTATCAGCGGAAAGATGGTTTGCTTGTACTTCACATTCGGCAAAGGGAACGGGCAAACTAATGGGTCGAATTACTGACGGCCGTTCTTGACTGTAGATCAATTCCTTTTGATTAGTATATGGGTGAACTGCTTCTATTTCGGTAAGGGTAAAACGGCCATGTTTTTTACCTAATCCTCTGCGCCCCAATTCCTGAAAAGCTAAAGCCAAATAGGGTAGGAAGGTTTGAGCGTTACCGATCAAAACCAAATGAAAAATCAACTCGTCACCAGGGGAATACTGCCGACGGTTATCTTGGGGAGGTTCTATGACTAAGGGGCTGGGAACATCTTTGAGATTACTCAGAACCTCCGCATTGGGTGGAGGAAAAGTGTCGAATAGACGAGTATACGGACACGTAAAACGCAGCAAACAATCATCACAATTTGGTACTTCAAGTTGATAGCAAACCAGTCGCCGAAACGTAAATGCAAAACCGCCCCGTAAGGTGGTACCCTTGTAAACTGGTAACACTATCGGTTCACGGGCGGTTAAAGTCAAACGGTAACGGTTTACCCAAAAATGTTCGAGACTCACGTTTTTGCTGCTTTACTTGTGTCAAGCCAATTTTGTATATGATCTGACACAATTTGTAGAGGATTTTGTTTCAGCATAGTTTGTGCAGCCGTATAACCATCTTGAACTGATAATGGAACTGGCCTCAACGTCTCTTGCGATAACAAATCATCGAGATTAGCTCGTAAATATGCTTTTGGTTGCAAACGTACAATTCCGTATCCACGTGATACGAAACGGCCAAATCGAAAAAAGCCGCTACTGATTAAATCAGCAGTTAACCAGGCTGAAGCAATACGGTAATCGTTAGCTGGATCAATACGAGCTATTAAAGTGACACCTTCTGGCTCTAATAGTTGTTCGATTTTTAACTTTTTCCCTTTGTTACGCATAATCTGCCAGCCAAATAAGTAGTCAGGACTAAACTTAGTCTGGGCATAGTACGCATCATTATTATCGGTAAAACTAAATGTGATGGGTGATCGGAGGCGCTGTGCCCCACTACTTTCTTTAGCTCCAATAAAACCACTACCACCAAACAGTTCCGAGACTGGACACAAGCGATTAACTCCCTTCCTGACCAATGACTTATGCCATTGCTGCCTATCTTCCAGTGATTCACTGTAATCATATGTTACGAACTGTGTCTCCCCTAGTTGTCGAGCAGTACGTTCAACCAACCACGCAGCCGTAGAACGAAACACCCCTTTAACGGAAGAAGCTAAAAAGGCCGGTTGTAAATCATCAGGATTCGTGTGTGTTTCCAGATTAACAGAAGATCGTGCCCCAGATTTTCGCTTACCCGCAAACTCGGCCAGGTTTGCTCCATAACCAGTATGCAGGGGGGCTTCGACGTGCCAATTCCACAAAAGAAGAGCAATGTCACCCATGTTAATTTCCTCCTTTGCGAATTTTCGGCAAGACATCATAACGACCTATAAAAGCTAACAGGTCGGAATATTTTCTGAGATAGGTTTCCAAAATATCTACTAGGCTACGATCAGCAGATAACCAAACATCTGTGACTTGGAAAAGCAACAGCCATGCTTCCCCGTTGGGCGGTAATGATTCTGGCAAAGTAAACGAGGAACTCTTCGGCCATTGCCATAGCGGATCGGCAGACAAATATGTACGGGCCGTATCGAGATCAGGGAACGCTTTGAACAACACCCGACTACGCCAGGAGTAGCGTTCCCTCGTCTTTTTGCGGGTAAACATGGAACCAAGAAGTCGCCGGTACGGCCGAAAGTCGGGTAGGTTCATCATTTCTAAACGCACGATACTTTTGGCTGTGAACTCAAATTGGCCTACATTCGGGATACGTGTAAAAAGGATCCACTTTTGAGGACAAAATCATTGCCAGGCAATCGTTTCCACAGCTTGCTGCAAGTCATCTTGTGTTCCCCGAACATATAACATTAGACCTTATCGGAAATAAAAATCGACAAGGGAAATCGTTTCAAAAGGTGAACGATTGGCAGTTCGAAGGTTATGTAAGCCACAAGCTATTTCCATAACCAAATCATCAA
>JAJRTP010000455.1 GCA_024278255.1 Chloroflexota bacterium
GGGTTTTTGTCAAAAACCCGGTTTCTGGGTGACGTAACTTATGCGACGAAAAGATAAACCAATCGCCAACCGGTATTATCACGTTTATAATCGTGGCGTGAATTTCCAAGACATCTTCTTCAATAAAGAAAACTGGGTGTTTTTCCTGCGCCGCCTGCGCGAATACTTCACGCCGGATAAGGCGATCATCATTGCCTACTGCCTGATGCCCAACCATTATCACCTGCTCGTTTACCTGTTAACGGACAATTTTGGCACAGAAGTGATGCAGCCGCTTACGGTATCCTACTCAAAAGCAATCAATAACCAGGAGAAACGGGTTGGCCCGCTATTTCAGGGGCCTTACAAGGCAAAATCTGTTGGTAATGACCGATATTTATTGCATCTGTCCCGCTACATTCATTTGAATCCGGTGGAGGCCGGCCTGGTCAATAAGCCTGAAGAATGGGCCTTTTCCAGTTATCAGGAATATATTGGAATGCGCAAGGGAACGCTGCCGCACCCGGAAGTGATTTGGGAGCAGTTGGTGGGTGGCGACTCTAGAAACCCGGTTTTTGATAAAAACCGGGTTTCGGAAGCGCAAAGGGTATATGCGGATTATGTTTGCAGCGGGGATGATTATAGAGCGGGGCTGACGGCCTCTTTGTTGTTTGATGAGTAGTTGGAGAATCCGAGAAACCGGGTTTTTGCTAAAAACCCGATTTCTGGGGGCATGAATGGGCAACTTTACTTTTCTTAAAACCAACGAATGGCAGGACGTTTACCGGGATGCGGCTTTTGCCGAAAATTACGTTTTGTCAGATGCGCGGACGGCTTTGTTTTACGGCCGTCGCACCGTCGAAGTCATAGTGGAATGGTTGTACGCCTTTGATCCCGCCTTCCGCCGCCCTTACGATGACAAACTGGCCGCCCTGATGACCGACGCCTCCTTCAAACGGCAGGTGCCTCATGGCGTCCAGGACAAAATGCACGCCATCCGCAAGCTGGGCAACGACGCGGTGCATGACGGCCGGGCTATCCGCCCCGCCGAAGCGATGGCTATGATCAAGATGCTCTTCCACATCAGCCATTGGTTCGCCCGCACCTACACCAAAGGCGACCCCAACGCCACCCCCAACCAGTTCGACGAAGCCAAACTGCCGCCACCGCCGCGGGAAGTGGTGCAGCAAAGCCGGGCGGAGCTTAAAAAGCTGGCCGAAGCCTACCTGAAAAGCGACGAAGAACTGCGTCAGGCGCGGGAAACAGAAGCCCAACTCAAAGCCGAAATCGAACGGCTGCGGGAACAGGTAGCTACCAATAAAATCGTCAACGAAGCCATCCCCGACAACCAGGATTACAGCTACACCGAAGCGGAAACCCGCCAAATCCTCATTGACGTCCTGCTGCGGGAAGCGGGATGGGTGATTCTTGAAGGCGCCAGAAACCGGGTTTCTTTGAGAAACCCGGTTTCTAAGGTGGCGACAATTGAGGAGCGCGTGGAACCCATGCCCAACCGCCAGGGCTTTGGCTTTGCCGACTATGTGCTGTGGGGAGATGATGGCCTACCCCTGGCCGTCGTCGAAGCCAAAAAGACCAGCGTGGACAAAGAGCGGGGCAAACAGCAGGCCAAGCTGTACGCCGACGCTCTGGAAGAAATGCACGGCCAGCGTCCCATCATCTTCTACACCAACGGCTACACCATCAGCCTGTGGGATGACCAATTCTACCCGCCGCGCGAGGTGCAAGGGTTCTATACCCAGGACGAACTGCAACTGCTGGTGCAGCGGCGGGAGACAGCTCGCAATCTGGCCCAGATGACGATCAATAAAAGCATCGTAGACCGCTACTACCAGGAAGCGGCCATCCGCCACGTCACGGAACATTTCGACCAACGTCATCGCCGCGCCCTGCTGGTTATGGCCACAGGTTCGGGGAAAACGCGCACGGCCGTGGCCCTTGTAGACCTGCTCATGCGGGCCAACTGGGTCAAGCGTGTCCTGTTTCTGGCCGACCGCACCGTCCTGGTCAAGCAAGCGGTCAAGACATTCAAAACGCATCTGCCCGCCAGCAATCCCATCAATCTGCTGGACGACAAAGAAGCGCGGGAAAGCCGGGTCGTCGTCTCCACCTACCACACCATCCTTAACCAGATAGAAACGGCCGACGAGACCGGGCAGCGGTTGTTTAGTCCCGGTCATTTTGACCTCATTATCATTGACGAAGCGCACCGGTCCATCTACCAAAAGTTCGGCGCCATCTTCGCCTATTTTGACAGCTTGCTGCTGGGGTTGACGGCCACGCCTAAAGATGAGGTAGACCGCAACACCTACCGCCTCTTTCATTTGGAGGAGGGCGTGCCCACCTACGCCTACGACCTGGAAGAAGCAGTGCAGGACGGCTACCTGGTACCGCCCATCCTGCTGGAAACAGACACTAAATTCCTGCGCGAAGGTATCCATTACGATGAACTACCCGACGCCGAAAAAGAAGAGTGGGACCGTATCGAGTGGGACGAAACCGGCAGCATCCCCGATACGATCGATTCTGCCGCCCTCAACCAATGGCTCTTCAATGAAGATACCGTGGACTTAGTACTCAAAACATTGATGGAACAGGGACACAAAGTAGCTGGCGGCGACAAGCTGGGCAAGACGATCATCTTCGCCAAAAACCACAAGCACGCGGAGTTTATTGAGCAGCGCTTTAATCACCATTACCCGCAGTATCATGGCAGCTTCGCCCGCGTCATTGACCACACTGTCAACTACGCTCAAACCCTGATTGATGAGTTTGGCAAAAAAGAGAGCGACCCCCACATCGCCATCTCGGTCGATATGCTGGATACAGGCATAGATGTACCCGAAGTGGTCAATCTGGTCTTCTTCAAGTTGGTGCGCTCCAAAACCAAGTTTTTTCAGATGATCGGTCGGGGTACCCGGCTCTGCCCTGATTTGTTTGGCCCTGGCCTGGATAAAGAAAATTTTTACATCTTCGACTTCTGCGGCAACTTCGAGTTCTTCCGCTACCATCCGCAAGGGCGGCCAGAAAGTCGCGTTCCCAAACCGCTGCGCCAGCGTATTTTTGAGGCGCGGCTAGAGTTGTTGGGCGATCTTAGAAACCGGGTTTCTCAAAGAAACCCGGTTTCTGGTGAACTGGAACCTCTCGCCGAACAAACGGCCGATGACCTGCATCGTTACGTAGCGGCGATGAATCTGGATAACTTTCTGGTGCGTCCGGCACGGCCGTTCGTGGAACCGTTCCAAAACGAGGCACGTTGGCAAAACCTCAGCCGCTCCGACCTGTCCGATTTGCACCAGCACGTAGCCGGTTTGCCCAGTCAGCTTGAAGATGAGCCGGAAACTACCAAACGGTTTGACGTACTCATTCTCAACCTGCAACTGGCCTTGTTACGCGGTGAAGCCAGAGCCATCGAGCCGCTGCGCAGCCGGGTTATGAAAACGGCCGGCCTGCTCAACGACAAAGGCAGCATCCCGGCCGTACAGGCGCAAATGCCCCTCATCCAACGGGTGCAGACCGACGCCTACTGGCAGGATGTCACCGTGCCGCAGCTTGAAGATTTGCGCCGTGCCCTGCGTAACCTGACTCAGTTCATCGAACGCCAGGAGCAAAAGGTGATCACCACGGACTTCACTGACGAAATCGGCGAAATCAAGCCGGGCTTTTTGCCGGAAATCAGCGGTGGGGTGAACAAGGCGCAGTACCGCAAAAAGGTGGAACAGTTCATCCGGGCCAATGAGGATGCGGTCGTTATCCACAAAATCCGCTGGGCAATGCCCTTGACGCCAGAAGACCTGGAGGCGCTGGACGAGATGTTATTCTCTGCGGAAGAGATCGGCTCGGAAACTGAGTTTGCTCAGGCATTTGGCACACCGAATAATCTGGCTGAATTTGTGCGCGGTTTGGTGGGTCTGGACCGGCAGGCGGCCAAGCAGAAGTTTGCCCGCTTCCTGGACGGCAATACGTACAACGCTGACCAAATTCAATTCGTGAATTACATTATTGATAATCTGACGCGCAATGGCACGTTGGAACCGGCGATGTTGTATGAACGGCCGTTTATTGACATCCACGACGCCGGCCCGGACGGTCTTTTCTCAGATGAAGATGCGGCCCGGTTGGTGGCGTTGGTGCGGGAAGTGAATGAGAGTGTACGGCCGTGACCAGTCCAATCGCCACTGTCATTGCAGAAGATTCCCCTAAAACTGATATGATTATACGCAAAAAGCGCCATTTTCCCGTAAAAATCGCCCTTCCGCCACCGGATGGCGGGTGGCAAATGACAGCAACGGCCTTTCCGGGCGCTGGGCCAGGAGGAAAACAATGTCTATAACTTACACCAATCGCAAAGGCGACGCCTATCATCTGCATGAGGGCACGACGAAAAAAGGGAACCCAAAATACTGAAAACTCCGGAAAACTAAAAAATCATATTGCAAACGATAAAATGTCTTCCCATTCAGAGTCGGTTAGCTCTGACTGTTCACGCATCTGCTCGACATGGCGATGAATAAGCAGATTTCGAAGTCCTTCTA
>JAJRTP010000456.1 GCA_024278255.1 Chloroflexota bacterium
AACCGTTACCGCGCCGCATTTTTTGGCCCGTTGCAGGCTGTTCAGGCAAAACCCGTTCCAACCGTGAAACAAATCGCATTGTTCCAGTTGCCGTGTCGCCCAATGATCATATAAAACATTGTGATAATAGTTGAGACGATAGGTAGGATCGTACACAGCCAGTTTACGCAAACCCCGGCTGACAAGCCCCATACTGCGGATTTTACCCGGCGGTATCTCCGTATTCCGGTAAGAGCCGCACAATAAACGCCCCAGCAATTGATGTTGGTAAAGTCCTTGCGCTGCGTGATACGCGATGTTGCCAATACCGCCGCCGGCAAATCTAGCCCCGTTGGAGTAGACAATCTGCATGTCGTTTAATCTAAATAGCCCAGCGCGCGCAGGCGATTGGTAATTTCATCTGAATTGGGTACACGTGCGGGAGTTTCGGCTTGAATGGCAGCCTTTTGGCGCTTGATGGCCGGCAATTTCTCAAATGCGGCCGCCAAAACCTGCCCGTCGGTCGTTTCCGGAATAGGTAATCCCCAGGCGGTTAGAATGGTGGGGATGGGGTCTGTAATGTGGGCGGGTTTCAGCGCAGCGCCCTTTTTTACGCCGGGGCCATACAGGGCCAGGATGCCGTCTGGCGTGTGCGTGCCGTATTCACTGTTTGCCGGAATGGGACGCGCCAGCGGGTCTGTGGGGAAACCGGTAATCATATGATCGCGCCAATCGGCCGGTTCCAGCAGCAAATCGGGTACGTCGTCGTTTGGGGGCGCATTCGGGTATAGTTCTTGCCGTCGCCAGGCGCACCGAAAAAGGGCGCGGCCGTTTTCATCCGTCAATTGTTCAAACCATGCTTTCAATTCTGTCTGGACGGTTTCGTACTCGGCCATAGAGACGCAGCCCTGAGGATAACGGCCGTTCACATTGATGTACAAAGGCCCCATGCTGGAACGGGCAAATGCTTTGGTACGCGACCAATCTATATTCTCATATGCGGCTGCCAGACGGCCGTCGCGCCGCAGCAGAGGTGCGGAAATGAAACGGCGTGCCGCCTGAGGCAATCGCTGCCAGGCAGATTGCATCACATATCCTGCTGGTATCCGTCGCCAGTAATGCCCGGCCAGTTCTGGCTTGTAATGTAACCAGCTGCCTTCATGCAAAGCCCGATTTAGAGAAATATATCGGTTAGCCGGCGTCGAGCCGTGATCGGAGACAATGCAAACCAGTGTTTGGTCGTCCAGCGCGTTTAGAATGCGGCCTAACGCTTTGTCGGCTGCCTGGTAAACGGCCGTAATGGCTTTCACGTCGTGCGTGCGGTGGTTGATTGAATCTGTGCCGGAAAAAACGACAAACATCAAATCTACCGGTTGCGTTTGCCACAGCCAAGCTGTCAACTCCCCTTGTTCCTCTGTCAGACGAACCCAGCGTGCTGTAAAATCAGTTACGTCGCCGCGCGGTTGGTGGGGATTTTGGCTGTCCATGAGCGCTGTTTCTTCTTCTAAAATGCGGTATGGATGCCCTTGTGCCGCCCACTCTGCTAAAATCTGGCGAGGGTAAGCAATTTGTTCGCTGTCCAATATGCTGTCGAAGCCGGTTACGAGATAGCCGTTGACGGCCGTTGCCGGAAAAGTCATTGGCACGTTCAAAACACCTGCCCGACGGCCAAATTGTGTAATCCATTGCCACACAGGCGCGCCTCGATAGCCCGTTAGATTGTAAGGTACAGCCTGGTAACTTTCTGACTTTCGCTGCGATGCGTCATAGACGCCTGTTTTTGCTGGGCCTAATCCTGTAATCAGGGATGGCCAGGCGACGTTAGTGTAAGGCGGTTGGGTAGAATGGAGAACAGCGCGGGCGCCGTCATTCAGCAGTTTTTGCAAGTATGGCAGTTTCCCTTTTTCCAGTAAGGGATCAATGTAATCCCAAGTTGCGCCATCCCAGCCAATAATCATTACTTTTTGTACTGGTGATTGATTCATTTTTGCCTAGATCGATGTATGTAAGGTCACGCCATATTTTTCAGGAACAACCAGATATCGCGTGTCTCTTTGCCTTCCAACAAAAACAATAACCCAAAATAAACACCACTAATCAGGAAAGATTTAAATGTGATTGTCAGCCACACGGCCGTATCCCCCCAATACCGTCCCGCCAGCCAGACAATCCCGCCGGCAAGCGCCATCGCCAGCAACGGCCGTAACCACAACCGCGCCGCCGAAAAATCCACATACGGCCGTACCTGCCCATACAGGATACCAATCCCCAGCAAAATCATCAAATTGGCTGCCACAGCTACCCCCTCAATACCGCGCCACTGGCCCAGCAAGATAACGGCCGGAATAAAAAAGAGTGCCTGAACCAGGCGGACGCGCGCCAGTTTTCCCGGATAGCCGACAGCAATTAACAAATTACTGGCAACCAGCGAAGCCGGGTCCAGCATTGTGTAAACAACCATCAATTGTAGCGTCAACAGCATGGGATACCATTCTTCTCCCAGAAATAAAACTAATTCCGGGGCCGTGACAATAAACAACAACGCTATCCACAAGCCAAAACGAATAATAATAGCCGAGGAACGCACAAATGCTTTCGACAAACGGGTGCGATCTGATTGCAAGCGGGCAAAAGTGGGGAAGAAAACAGTCAGGAGAGGGTTGGCTGCTATGCGGCGTGGGTAGCGGGCCAATTCATAGGCGCGGGAATAATATCCCAGCGCCGTCTTCCCCAAAAATGTTCCCACCCAAAAATCATCAAAACGATCCAGCATATAGGTCAGATTGGCATTCGCCATCCCTTTCAAACCAAAGTCGCGCAGCCAGCGAATCTCAGACTTGTTCCAGCCCAGGCGGGGGAACCACATATGGCTAGAAGTCCAGAATACGACCATCCGCGCAAACTGGCCGATGAATCGTTCCGCCACCAGACTCCAGACGCCCCAGCCCTGCCAGGCCAGATACGGTGTGATAATGGTTGTAGCAATGGCGCTGATGACGTTGGCCCAGGCAATCCGCTTGAAGTGCAAATCGCGGCTGTGGATGACTTCCTGCACGGCCGAAAGCCCCGCCACCACGTTGATCGCTAAAAAAGCCAGGATGACCGGTCCCAGCAAAGGCATATCCGGGTAAAACCGGGCAATCAGCGGGGTGAGCAGCGCCATGAGCAGCAAACTGCCGCCCAGAGTACTCATGCGCAGGGTAAACCAGGAGGAAAGGGTGGATGGGCTGACCTCTTCTCGGTGGACAATGCCCCTGTCCATGCCCGGCAGCCGGATGAGCGCCGTCAACCCGACAAAGAAAAGCGCCTGCGCCGCTACACCAAAATCATCCGGCAGCAACAGTTTGAGCAGCAATAGGGTGCGTATCAGCCCCAGGGTGATGGTGATTGCGGAGGCGGCAAAACTGGCGACGGAACCGGAGAGGGCCTGGCGGGCGATGGGGGACATGTGTCAGTGTTCAGTGATCAGTAGATTTGTTTCATAATAAAACATGCTCTAGGATAGAGACATGATATTTCGATATACAAGATTAAAAAAGCACCCAGTAGTTTTCCGTGCAGTCACAGGACTGCGCGTTGGCGAGTTCAATGAATATACAGAACCTCTT
>JAJRTP010000457.1 GCA_024278255.1 Chloroflexota bacterium
ATCCATGACCGGGTAGCTGGCACATATGCTTTGCCAAGTCTGGCTGCTCTCGTCCAACAACAAGCGCCAGCTTTTTACCCGTTACCGACAGGGGAGTCTGGATAATTTCACCTCCCCTGTTTATTGAGAAGATACCTCAAATCATGCACAAATTAGATGTCGTGACACTGGTTTCCTACACGTTTTGGGCAGATATGCGTGTCTTGAACGCTTGCGAGAAAGTGTCACCAGAAGACTTTGTCCGAGTGGCTTCTCCTGATCCAGGTTGGCACAGTTTGCGTGGAACGCTGGTACACGCATTGGACACTGCATATGGCTGGCGAACGGCACTGCAAGAAATTGAAGACACGGGTGTGATCGATGAGAGCCATTTCACGAATGCGGTAAGCCTAAAGAAGCGATGGGAAGACGAGATGAAAGCGTGGATGGAGTACGTCACAAAACTGACGGACAACGAGCTGAATGCTATTTGGTGGTCGCAAGGAGAAAGCAAAAGAACACGTTGGCAAACGATTATGCACGTAGTAAATGACCTGACACACCATCGGAGCGAGGCAGCGGCGATGGTGACAGGGTACGGGCAATCGCCGGGCGAACTGGATTTCGATCAATACATAGTGGACGTAATGCCGGGGCAACAGCAGTGATTTTGTCAAAGGCCACCTAACAAAGCGTAAACCTGATTTGCGAGCCTGTGCTTCTTTGCCATTATCATACGCAGTTGTTGAAGGTGTCTCGCCCGCGTAGGTATTACGTTTTCTCGCAAACTGGTTACGCAGGCGTTAGCATGTTTCTGAATCGTAGGCAAGTTAGTGGATTTTTGCTACCCGGTCTGGTCTGGCAGCCAGACCGGCAGCATCCCCGACGGCCGTATCTCTCGCATCTCGCCGCTTGCCACATCCAGCAGCCAAAGGGAAGGGCGGGGCCAAAGCGGAAAAATCCTAGAATCCATCGACATCATCACCAACCGGAATTACATCCCCAAAGATACCAGTCGCAAAGCCAGCGGTTTGCGCCTGGGTACAGGCCCCATTGCCGCGTGGGGGATTGCAGGAGATGAGGTGAGGCGCATTGCCCGGATCATTGACGGGGCGCTGATGGCCGGCGGTGACCAAGCGCGGTTGAAGCAACTGCAACGGGACGTTCTCGTCATCTGCCAGCGATTTCCCGTTTACAATTGAGTGCAGTGCAAAGCGGCCTTACTTCTTCACTGTCGCCAAACTCTCTGTTGCCAGGGTAATCAACTGCTGGTCGCGCCGCTTCACGGCCGTATCCAGCGCGCGTGCTGCCAAAGAAACGGACGTGTCCCTTTCCCCCAGTTTTGCCAAGACCAGCGCCAGGGAACAGTCACACCTGACTAACTCTGGCGCGTAATCCTTCTGCCGGGCCAAAGCTGTTGCCCGCTCCAACTCGGCCCGCGCCTGTAAAAAATCGCCTTCCAGACGGGCAATTTCCCCCAAAGCCCAGGCATACACCGACTCCGCCTCCTCCGATTTTGCCGCCAGCGCTTCCCGGTAGGCCAACTCTGCTGTTTGCCGGGCCTGCACTGTGTCTTGTGCTGCCAACGCCGCTTCCGTCCAGGTGCGGTAAACTGGAAAACGGTATTGCGGCGAATAATCTTCTACCGGGGGAATGGCGGCCGCCAGGTGGCGGAAGGCCGGGGCAAAATCGGCCTGCCGCGCCGCCAGCAGCCCCAATTTATGGCGGCAAAAAGAGATAAGCGCCCCGTTTTCCAGCCGTTCCGCCCAGGGCAGCAGCTCTGCAAACTGCTCTTGCGCCCGCTCATAAGCGTGCAGAAAAATGTCCGCTTCTGCTATTCGACTGCGTAGCACGGCCGTTAGCCATTCTGCTTGCCCTGCCTCGCCGCTGCCTGCCGCCAACGCCTGAACCAACTGGTCAAATACCACCTTCCACGTTTCAAATCGGTTGCTGTGAGGAAAATAAAAAATCAGTCGTTCCACCAACGTGACCAGAACGCGATCCGAAAAATCACGGTAGCGGGCCAGCCAAAGCGCGGCGGCCAACACCTGTTCCTGTTGTTCGGCCATAACCGCCTTCAGATGGTAAAAATGGCTTTCCATGCTTTTTTTCTTGCCATGAATGACCAGGTTGTAGATATATCGGGCGTGACGGCTGCGGGTTTCCTCTTCCTCCTGCGGATCGGCCGCCAGCTTTTCTGCCAGAAAGCGGCGGATGAGAGGGTGTAGGTCAAACCAACCCGGACGCGCCTGGCCCAGCAGAGATTGGTCGCGCAGGGAAGCTAACTGTGCCGGCGAGATACCGGCTACCATTTCAGCCCCGACTGCGTCAAACGGCCCGGCAAAGACGGCGAGACGGTGGGCGGTAGCCCGTTCGGTCTCATCCAGCAGCCGCCAGGAGTGGACCAGGGCAGCGTACACGCTTTGGTGGCGGGAGGGCTGATCGGGGCAACGGCCGTACTCCCAATCCAACTGTTTCGCTATCTGAGCGGCAATCTCCCGGCAGTGCAGATAGCGCGCCC
>JAJRTP010000458.1 GCA_024278255.1 Chloroflexota bacterium
CCACGTACACATCCCCATCGCTGAAAACAATAATTTCTCCCTGCGCCGCTTGCAGGCCAATGGTGAGGGCGGCCGGTTTGCCTTTGCCGGGGTCGGGGATGTGGCGGATTTGGGGGTATTGGGCGGCGTATTGCTGGATAACGGCCGTTGTCTCCACATCAGGACACACCACCAAAATCTCCGCATCCGGCGGAACCTGCCCCAAAAAAGCGTCCAGCGCCCGGCCAATCGTCCCCGCCTCCCGAAACGCCGTAATCAGAACGGTAATCACTCCCGCCTCACTCCCGGACCGCCTCATCCCTCCCGGTATAGACGACGGAAACTCCCTTCACCCGGCTGATGATCATTTCCAGCAGGGCAATAATGCCCATGAAAAACAAATCCACGCCAATAGCCAGGGAAAAGGCCAGCCCCAGATAGCCAAACATGAGGGAGACGGGGTGAGCCAGCCCGGCCATCACCTTGTCCGACAGCCCCAGCAGGTAAACAATACCCGCCAGCACGATCATGGTGATGATAAAAGCCGGCCAGGCGCGCCGGTCGGATTTACTGGGCATCATGCCGTTGGCGATGGCGAAGATGAGGTAGAGCCAGACGAGGAAATCGGGTGTCTGGTACAGTTGGGTGAGGGCGGTGGAGAGGGATTCTGCCTGGCCGCTTTGCACGGCCGTCGCCAGTTCCGAGACGTTAAAAATTTTCAGACCAATGAGCAGAATAACGGCCGTGCCCGTAATCAACGGTGCGCCGCCAATAATACTCTCCCGCACCGGATCCAGCGTCCGTCCCCGGTAATATTCCACATAGCCGAGTTGGATCGAACCATCAGCCTGCTGCCGGGGAATGATGGAAAATGAGCCGGTTCGTACACCCAAGAGAGTGGCTGCCAGCCAATGGCTTGCCTCATGCAAAAAAACGCCCGGCAGCAAAACCAGGGCATACACAATCACCGCCCGCTCCGGATGTCCCGTCAACAGCAAAGATAGTCCGTGCAAGTGGGTATGAATCCACCTTTGTAAAAGCAGCAGGCCAACCAGAGCCATAATGGCCCAAAAGAGCGGGGTAAGCGCCTGGGTCATGGGGCGTGATGTGTGATGCGTGATGCGTGATGCGTGGAAAAATTCACGTATCACGCATCACGTATCACGCCACAGCGTTCCGCACCAATTCTACAAAACCCGGTTTCAGACTGGCGCCGCCGACCAATGCGCCGTCAATGTCGGGATGGGCCATATATTCGGCAATGTTACCTTCTTTGACGCTGCCGCCGTACTGGATGCGTACTTGCTGGGCCACCGCTTCACCGTACACTTCGGCGATGGCGCCGCGCACGCTGAGGCCGATGATGCTGCCGGCCTGGGCCGCGCTGGCCGATTTGCCCGTGCCGATGGCCCAGATTGGCTCGTAGGCGATGACACAGGAAGCGACCTGCTCATCCGTCAGGCCGTCCAGCGCCGCCTTCACCTGGCCGCTGACAAAAGCCTGCGTCTCGCCCGCTTCATTTTGCTCCAGCGTTTCGCCGACGCAGATGATGGGCGTCAGGCCGTGGGCCAGGGCGGCTTTGGTTTTCTTGTTAACGCCTTCATCTGTTTCGCAGTAGTAGGCGCGCCGTTCGGAATGACCCAGGATGACGTATTGGCAGAAGGGGGTGAGCATATCGGGGGCAATTTCGCCGGTGTAAGCACCCTTATCTTCATACCACATATTTTGGGCGCCAATGCCGATGTCGGTGGCTTGCAGCGCTTCATACACGCCGGGGATGGCGATGAAGGGCGGGCAGACGACTTTGTCTACACCCTGAATATTTTGCAATCCCTGACGGATTTCTCGCACAAATTGGACGGCTTCGACGGCCGTTTTATTCATTTTCCAGTTTCCAGCAATAATAGGGGTACGCATGGGTTCTCCTTATTAGTTTTCAGTGTTCAGTTTTCAGTGTTCGGTAACTGCTCACTGAAAACTGAACACTGAAAACTGTTTATTGATCCTGTTCTAATTCTATGATGTTTTCTTCGATCAGGGTAGCTAACCAGGGGGGCGGCTGCTGTTCCATAGCCCCATAAAACAGTTCCAGCGCGGCTTCATTTTCACCGGCTTCCCAGAGAAGTTCACCCATCATAAAAAGGACTTGGTCGGGGAAGTCAACCTGGTCTGCGGCGTTCAAATAATCTTCCAGCCGGGTGAAGGCATCGCCGATATTGCCCTGGTCGTAGAGAATGTAGGCTTCGCCGATGGCGATGGTGGCCGGGCTGTGGGGACGCTCGGCCAGCATTCCCAGATATTCATTGATGCGCCGGTTGGACTGCTGGTTGAGAATGTAGGCCATCATCAGCATTTGTTGCAGATCGATTTCTTCCGGGAATTTGTTCAAGCCTTCTTCCAGAACGGGGACGGCCATTTCGTAGCGGTCTTGCTCCATGAGCCGGTTGCTCAGGACAACAATGCCGAGGGGGGTGCGCACTGGCCGGATCAGATCGCGCAAAATGGCTCTGGCTTGATCTATATCACCGGTCTGGGCGTAGGCGGCAGCCAATTCCAGGCGAAGCTGCGGGTCGTCGGGATTGGCTTCGATGAGGGGCAGCAGTTCTTCGAGCGGCCGGACAGATTATGGCAGGATTAATTCGCCGGCCGGTGGCAGACCGGGACGGCCGTCTCCCGGAGGCGGCTGGTCAACTTCGGGTGGTGCAGGCTCCGCTGTGTTGGGTGGTGGTGCGGTATCGTCGCCGCTGTCATTGAGAATGGCTACCACGAGGCTGCCTACCAGACACAGCGCCAGAATGATGCCGGCCCCGATGACCAGTTTGCCATACGGCCGTTTCTTCTTCACCGGTTCTTCTTTGGCTGGCGTTACACTGCTGGGGGCGTCCGTCAGATCAGGCAAAGGCGGCACGTCGGTATCTGTCACCTTTGTTAACCCTTCTGTGCTGTCCGGCAAAACGGCCGCACCAATGGGGGAGATATCTGAGGGCATGTCGCTGGCCGCTTGTTTGAAGGCGGCGTAAAACGCTCCGGCCGTGGCGTAGCGGTTTTCCGGTTCCTTGCTCAACACTTTGAGCAGCACCGTTTCCATTTGCGGCGAAATTTTGTCGTTCAGGCTGCTGGGGTTAGGCGGCGGGTCAAAAATCTGGGAGTGGATGATGGAGTAGCCGGTGTCGGACTGGAAGGGAACCTGTCCGGTGAGCATCTCGTAGACCACAATGCCGAAGGAGTAGATGTCGGTACGGCCGTCCAGTTCCTTCACCCCTTTGGCCTGTTCCGGCGAGATATACTGCGGCGTGCCCATAATCATATCCTGCGACATGGTAGATTCGCCTGCTTCCGTCATTCGGGCCAGGCCAAAGTCGGCCATGTAGACACCGCCTCCTTTGGTCAGCAGGATGTTGGACGGCTTCACGTCTCGGTGCAGGACGCCCTGCCCGTGGGCGTAATCCAGCGCGGCGGCTACCGCCTGGGCGATGCGGTTGATCTCGGTCAGGGAAAGCTGCCCTCGGTTTTCCGCGTCTTTCAGCGTTTCCCCGTCCACGTAGCGCATCACCAGGTAGGGATGCCCTTCAAATTCGGCAAAATCGTAGACGGGGACGATGTTGGGGTGTTCCAGCCGGGCTACAACTTGTGCCTCGCGGGTGAAGCGGCGCAGGAAGGATTCGTCGTCCTTGAAGGCGGGGTGCAGCACTTTGATGGCCACGTGCCGGTCCAGCCTTTGATGGCGCGCTTTGTAAACGGTGGCCATGCCGCCTTGCCCCAGCTTCTCTTCAATAATATATTGTCCAACCTGGGAGCCTGTTTCAAATGCCATGAGGGGATTATAAGGTACGGCCGTTAACAGAACAAGCGGAGAGTGTAAAACATTTGTAATGTGGGGGTGATTGGTAATTGGTAATTGTGCAGCAGGCAGCGTTGACGGCCGTAACCGGTCATTCTGGCGGCAATTCGTCGCCCGCGAGAATGACGTCTGTTCCCGCTTTTTCCAGAATAGTCAGAAAATCCTCTTTGTCAGCCTGATTCATGCGCTGCCGGAAATAGCTCTCGGTGCGCAGCGCGGCCAGTTTTTCTGCTACAGCCACATTGATAAATTGATTGATACTCGTGCCTTCTTCTTTGGCTACCTGGCGCAGTTCGTTGAGTAAAGAAGTTTGCAAACGCAAGGCGTAATTATTCATGCTGGTCATAATCGTATTCTCCTCACAGCTTCACCGGGGCGGATAACGGCGATGCCAAACCGGGTAGCTGCGATTTGGAAATGTCGGGTATTAAAAGTGACGATGACGGCGGCACGGCCGTAAACGGCCGTTTCCAACACATGCTCGTTAGCCGGATCGTGCAGTTGCGGTCGCCATAGAAAAAAAGGCGTTACCGGGATGATTAAATGCGCCATGCTGTTTAGAAACTGGTTAACCTCTTGCGCGGACAAATTAAAGGCTGCCAGATGTTCAGGGCGTGTCAGTACCGCTTCATATTCAAGCATCATGGCTATACTGACAACCGCCTGATAACGTTCTTCATAGAGCCAGATGAGCAATTGTCGTGAAGCGCCCGTTTGGCTGCGTAATCCGGCCACAAGAATGTTTGTGTCAAGAGCCAATCTCATATTGTATATGATATGAAAAATTTCCGAAATGTCAACAGAATGACGGAATATTGTGGGGCAACCGAGTAATTACCCAATTACTCTCAAATCAATTCCGGCTGCTTTACATAATCTTCCGGCTTGATGGAGATGGCCTGGCTGGCGCTGTCGCTGCCCATGCTGATGCCGTAGATCGTTTGGGCCGCCTGCACTGTGCCCCGGTTATGGGTGATGACGATGAACTGGGTCTTTAGGCTCAACTCCCGCAACTGCTCGCGGAAGCGGTTGATGTTGGCTTCGTCCAGGGCCGCGTCCACCTCATCCATGATGCAGAAGGGGGTAGGGGAGACTTTGAGCAGGGAGAAGATGAGGGCGGCGGCCGTGAGCGCCCGTTCCCCGCCGGAGAGCAAGCCCAGCCCTTGCTCCCGCCGGTTGGGCAGGCGGGCTACAATGTCCACGCCGCTGATTGTCAGGTCGTCCGGGTCGGTCAGCACCAGCCGGGCGGAGCCGCCGCCGAAAAGCTGGGTGAAAGTGACGCCAAACGCCTCGTTGACCTTTTCCACCGTCTCGGCAAAAGCGCGGGAGGTCAGTTCGTCCAGTTCGGCGATGACGGTGCGCAGTTGGGCTTCGGTCTGGTTCAAATCGTCAATTTGCTCGCTGAGGAAATTGAACCGGTCTTGTGTTTCCTGGAACTCTTCGGGGGCGTCCGGGTTGATGGCCCCCATGCGCTGCATCTGCGCCCGGTAGTTTTGGATGGTTTCCTCGATGTCGTCCGGCAGTTCGGCGACGATGGGCAACTGCTGTATGCCGCCAATGGGCAGAGGGGTGGGGCCGGTCTGGTCGTCATCGTAATGCAGAGCGACGATGCCCAGGTCGGCCTGGATGCGCTCCTGCAAGGTTTCGATTTCGCTTTTACTTTGCGTGTAGGCGATTTTGGCTTGGGTGTAGCGGGTTTCGGCGTCGTGGGTTTCTTTTTGCAAGACGGCCGTACCCTCCTCCACCTGTGCCAACTCTTCCCGTAACGCCTGAAGCTGCTTTTTCATGGGGGTAAGCTGCGCATCCAGTTCTTCCAGACGGGCTTGCAGCTTTTGCCGCGCCTGCTCCTGCTCGGCCAAATCCAGCTTCGTTTGCTGTTGGCGCAGGCTGTCCTGCCGCGCTTTCAGGCGGGCCAACTGCTGATCCAGTTGGTTGAGCGTCGCCCGACGGCTGTCCACCACTGCCTGCCGCCCGGCGACGATGGTTTGCACGGAATGGATGCTCTGGCGCAGGTTCTCCCGTTCTTGTTGGGCTTCAGCGATGGGTAGTTTTTTCAGTTGGACGGCGGCTTCGTGTACGGCCGTTTCCATCTGCACGGCCGTATCCTTCTCCGCGGCAATCTGGCTTTCCAGGGCAGCAATACGTTCTTGCAAGCGGATCAACTCTTTAGCCTGATTTTCTTGCTGCCGCTTGAGGAAGCCGCGCTGCTGTTTTTGCCTGTCCAGGTCGCGCTGCGCCTGAGTGACATGCTGGTTGGCTTCGTTGAGCAGCCGCCCCAGACGATGTTCTTCGGCTTGCAGGTCGTCTGCACTTTGCTGTTTTTCTTCGATGAGGGCGCGCTGCTGGTTGACGGCCGTTTCCCGTTCCGCCGTCTTTTCCCGTATCTGCGCCAACTCTTTTTGCCCCTTACGCCACGCTTCTTCGCGGGCCAGGACGCTGTTTTGACTGTCACGGCCGTACCGTTCCACCAAGCCGCCCGCGTGGGCCACAAAACCAGTGGGGGTAACGGCCGTAATCCCCAGCGGCAGTGTTTGGGCGATGCGGTAGGCTGCTTTGTCATCCTTTACCAGCAGGATGGGGCCGAGGAGAAGCTGCACGGCCGTTTCCGCTTCCGGCTGATAACTGACTAGATCAGAAGCGCGGCCGATTACGGCCGTATCCTGAGGCAAGGGGGGCAGGGGCGGGGCTGTCACGCCATGCAACGCCAGCGCTGTCACGGCGGCCTCCCCCCGCAGCAGCTTCCACAAATTCGCCTCGTCCGGCACGATAAGGGCGGCCAGGCGGGATGCGAGGGCGGCAGCGACGGCCGTCTGGTATTCGTCCGGGATGGTGATCAAACCGGCCAGGCTGCCCAGGACGGCCGTGTCCGGGCCGACTTTGACCTCCTTGAGCCGCATCTGATCCAGCATTTCTACCCGCGTTTCCAGCCGGGCCATCTCTTTTTGCCGCCGGTTCAGGTCGCGCTCGGCGTCCCGCTGTTCCCGGCGCAGTTTTTTCAGTTCGCGGATTAAATCTTGCCGCTGTTCTTGGGTTTTGTTCCGCTCTGCCCTCAGTTCGTCTGCCTTGTTTTGAGCGGATTGGTAAACGGCCGTCAGCTTTTCAATCTGGGTTTCCACCTGTGCCAATTCTGCCCCGTCCTCCTCCGTTTTCCACTCCCGGAGTCGTTCCTGCAACTGGTTCAACTGACCTTCCAGTTGGGCAGCGTGGGTGTGCGCCTGCCGCTGTTTTTGTTCCGCTTCGCGCAGGCTGGTTTGCCATTTGGTGATTTCTGCCTGTTTGCTTTGGAAGGTTTGGTTAAACCGGTTCAGTTCTGCCTGGTTTTGGGAGAGCTGCTGTTGGGCGGTTTCCAGTTCGGCCGTGGCTTCGGCCAGCCGG
>JAJRTP010000031.1 GCA_024278255.1 Chloroflexota bacterium
ACCAGCGGCAAGGCGTTCATGCCCGGCGTGGATTACGGGCTGGATTTGGCCGCCGAGCCGATTTGCCCCGTCAACCCCAGCGGCGGCCTCATCGCCTGCGGCCATCCAGTCGGCGCGACCGGCTTGATGCAGGCGGTGTTCGCCATCTGGCAGTTGCAAGGCACGATTGGTAAACATTTTGGTGATGAGACGCTGCAAGTCCCCGACGCCAAACGCGGCGCGATTCACAGCCACGCCGGGACGGGGACGTATGTGACGGTCAGCATTTTGGAGAAGGAGGCATAATCATGACACACAAAATGGAAGAGACGTTCGGCGGCTACATCTTGCATAACGTTCCCTTTCCCACTGAACTGGATGAGGCAGCGTTAGCCAGTTTGAAGAGGATGGCCCCCATTTTGATTGAGCAGCCGTATGCGGTGACGTATTTGCATTCGTTTGGACAAGATTCGCCGTTCTTTGCCGGGTTGAGCAACGGCCGTTTCCTGGCCTGCCGCGACCCCGAAACCGGCTACACCTACGCCACCCCGCGAGGCCACGACATGGCCACCGGCAACGAGACGGAGTGGGTGGAACTGCCCGCCGAGGGCGCGATTCACGCCTTCACCGTCTGTCACTTTGGCAGCGAGGAGTTTTTGCCGGAATGCCCTTTCATCCTGGGCCTGATTGATATGCCGGGAGCCGACACCTTGTTCCTGGCCCGGCTGATTGGGTTGGACCCCCATGAAGCCAGCCTGGATTGGATTGGGATGAAAGTAAACGGTCGTTTCCGCCGCCTGAGCAAAATGAAACCGACGGACATCTACTTTTACCCGGCTTAGTTTTAAGAGACGCAGATTTCGCAGCTAAACGTAGATGTAACTACTAAGCCTCAACGTTTAGCTGCGTCCTATTTTCAGGACAGGTTTATTTAAAAAGAGACCAGGCAGCGCCACAGCTTCGTGTTATACTAACGGCCAATATGAAAACAGCTTTTATCATGTGCGGCGCGCTGGCGCGGGAACTGTTGGAGATCATCAGCCGGCACGGTTGGGATGTGGATCTGTTCGCTATCCCGGCGCTTGATCACATGTTCCCGGAACGGATTGCGCCGGATGTGGAGAAGAAATTTCAAAGGTTGAGGGAGGAGTACGGCCGTATCCTCGTCATTTTCGGCGATTGCGGCACGCGGGGCGCTCTGGACAGCTTATTGCACAAATACGGCCTGGAACGGGTGGACGGCCCCCACTGCTATGAAATGTACGGCGGCAAAACCTTCCACGATCTGATGGACGAGGAGCCGGGCACATTTTTCCTGACCGATTTCCTGGTACGCGGCTTTCGGGGCACGATCCTCAAAGGGCTTGGATTGGACAAATTCCCTCACCTCAAAGAGGATTATTTCCACAATTACAAGCGTATCGTTTACCTGGAACAAAATCATGATCCGGGGCTCATCGCCAAAGCCGAAGAAGCGGCCGATTTTCTGGAACTGCCTTTGGAGGTTCGCCACACGGGGTATGGGCTGCTGGAGGAACGGCTGGTGGAAATGATGGCGCGGCGGCCCAAGACGAAAGTGACCGATCTATTGGACGCGGAAAATGTAGCTTACCGCATCCTGCCGCACGATGAGCCGGTTTTTACGGTGGCCACGGCCGCCGCCCAGCGCGGCGTGGTGATGGGGGAGATGGTCAAATCTATCCTGCTGCGGGAGACGGGAACGGAGCGGTATGTGATGGCCTGTGTGTTGGGGGAGGACAGGTTGGATGCGCAGGCGGCACGGCCGTTCCTGCCCAACAAATATCGGCGGCTGACGTTTGCCACCGGGGAGGAGATTACGGCCATGACCGGCTACACCAAAGGCGCCATCGCCCCCCTCTGCCTGCCTGACGATCTGCCGGTCATATTCGATGAAGCCATCGCCGACTGCCAGCGCGTCAACATCAGCAGCGGCAACTTGATGTTTGGGCTGGAACTGGCCGCTGCCGACTTAATCCGGCTATCGGGAGCCAGTTTAAGACCCATTCGTAAGGGAAAGAAATGATGTCTGAAGAGTTGAACGCAATTGTGTTGTCATTATTGAGGAAGGGGAAAAAGGTAACGGCCGTAAAAGTCGTTCGCAATCGTACCGGATGGGGGCTGCGCGAAGCCAAAGAGTTTGTAGACAAATTGGAAGTAGGCGCTCCATTGACGCGCTCATCCATCTCTGAAGTTGACCTGACTAAAAAAGCCCGCGCCACGCTACAACAGCGGGGCAAGCTTTTCGCCATTAAATTCGTTCGGGAACATACTGGCTGGGGGCTTAAACAATCAAAAGAGTTTGTAGATAATTTGTAAACATATGAAACAGAAAACAATCATTTTCCTGCATGGCTTCGCCTCCTCCGGGCAGGGGATCAAGGCCCAATTTTTGCAAAAAAAGTGCCGATCCATCCCCGGTTTAGATTTCCACGCCTTCGATTTCAGCCCCACACCCCGTGATTTTGAATACATGACTGTCACCGGCATGATCAATCGCTTGCGGCAGTATATTTTAGACCGCCAACTAGAAAATGTGCGACTGATTGGCAGCTCGATGGGCGCGTTAGTTGCGCTCAATTACGCCCACCGGTTCGGCGGCGTAGTAAACCTGCTGCTGCTGGCTCCGGCGCTGGCCTATCGCTCTGGCATAGACCGCACGGAAGCAAAGCAGTGGCAGGAAACTGGAACCGGCCCCGTTTCTCATTACGCCTTCGATAAGGAAGTCCCCCTTCGATACGAGTTTGAGGAAGATGGGCTGAAATATGCCGACCCTGTGCCGCCGCCGGTGAAGATGATGATCGTACACGGCCGTTCCGACGCCATCCTCCCTATTGCAGGCAGCCGCGCCTACGCCGCCAATTACCCCCAAAAAGTCCAACTGGTCGAAGTTGATTCCGACCATCGCCTCAACGACCAACTCGACCTCATCTGGCAGCAGGTCGTCGTATTTTCATTGGGTGGCGCTTGACAAAAGTTGACGCAGCGCCTCATCCAAAAAGCAGACGAGCAGGGCTGCGCGCGCCTGCTCGTGGAAACAAATAATGATTGGCACGACGCTATCAGCTTTTACCGGCGTTGCGGCTTCCGCGAATATCACCGGGATGCGGAAAGCGTGCATTTGCAGTTAGCGGTCGGCTAACCAGCGTTTCAGCCGATCAGCGTTTCAGCTACTTATTGCTCGCCGTTAACGGTTCTCCAATCGTGGTTGGGGCTGGTTGGGGTTTGGCGGCATAGCGGAAGCCGACGAACATGAGTACGGCCGCAACCAATTCGCCCAGGAACAGGTAGGAGCCGTCCCCAAGCCGGGTCAGCGTGCTGGCCAGACCGATGGAGAGCGCGCCGGCGGCGATCAGG
>JAJRTP010000459.1 GCA_024278255.1 Chloroflexota bacterium
ATCCCAGGTGTGGATGTGGGTCAATAACAGTTGGAGGGAGTCGTGATACGGCCGTAACTGGGCGGCCATACCGGCAGCGATATTTTCCGGCGGGAGTGAAGCCAGCGCGTTTAAGCCGTCACGGCCGTTTTGCTTCAGGTAATGAGCGATATGCCCCTGGGCCAAATCCAGGTCAACCAGCGTCGTGGCCCGTTGGCTGTGGGCCAGACTGGCCGCCAGGTTGATGGCTAACGTCGTCGCGCCCGATCCGCCGCGCACGCCCAAAACAGCCATCAGCGTACTTTCCTCCGGTTCACCGAAAGCGGCGCTTAACGACGGCAGCTTGCTCTCCGGCAGCGCCTGGGTCTTTTGGGCGGGCGCCTGATCCGGGCGGGGTTTGGGCGTCACATTTTCCAACAGGGCATTAACCCGATCAATCAATTCCATCGGCTCTGTGGGCTTGGTCAGATAATCATCAGCGCCGGCGTCAAAACCGGCCAGCTTTTGTTCCGCCTCACTCACGGCAGAAAACATGATGATGCGTAAATCGGCCAGCGCCGGCATAGCCCGCAAGCGACGGCACACTTCCCAGCCGTCCATTTCCGGCATCATGCCATCCACCAGCACCAGATCAGGCAGTTCCACTTCTGCCAAAGATATGCCGTGGATGGCTGAATTGGTGGCCGTGACGTCGTAACCATGCTGCTCCAGAACCTGCTGAATAATACTCAGGGTTTCCGGGTGGTCATCAATCACCAGTAATTTGTAGCTTAGTAGTTCTTCGGCCATAGGATTATTTTGGAGCGCGCTGTGTCTTATTAAACGGGCGGCCACGGGTAATGGCGGCCAGGCCCTGGTACCTTAAATGTACCCCGTTCTATAATATTTTCAAGCCGCTTTTGCAGAGCGTTTATCTCGGCAAAGGAGAGCAGTTCACTTAAATTAGCGTATAAGTTGTCATCCACTGTTTCCAGATGTTGTTGAAAGGCGGCTACATCAGCCAGCAGCGGTTGGGGGATGGGCTGACCGGCAAATTCCCAAATGACGGTGCGCAGCTTGTCGTCGGTGTGGAAGCTGATACCGTGATCTATGCCCCAGAGCCGGTCGGCGCCGTTGGCTTGTTCGGCCAGCAGGACGTGGCCGGATTTGCGGTCGGCATTGTTGATGATGATGTCCAGCAAGGCGATTTTTTGTAACTGTTCCCGGAAGCGGGGATCGCCTTCAAAGGTGAAATAGTGCAAATCGGGGTCATGTTCGATGAGGAGCTGGACGGAACCGAAGCCATTGGGGCCATCACGCAGGACGGTGGGGGGGACTAAATCCCAGCCTAACGCGCTGCTGACGAGGTAAGCTGCTTGCTCGCGCAGGCTCAAGGTACCGCGGGGGAAGTCCCATAACGGCCGTTCCCCCCGGCGTGGTTTGTAGACAGCTTTGATTTCCGGGAGTTGTTTTGGGTCAAGGTTGAAGGTGTGGGCTACGGCCGTATTAGGACACACACGCACCAGAAACGTGTAATTGGAACTCCAGGGCAGCAACCCCTGCACGTCCATCGTTCCCTGCTGCAATAATGTTAAAATCGTATTCTCGTCTAAATTGTCCATTAGAATGGACGTGATGCGTGATGCGTAACCGGGAAAATCACGCATCACGTATCACGCATCCCTTATCCCACATGCCCGTTCCGCTTGGGCACAAATTGTACGCCGGGGTCAAAGAAACGGCCTTTACGCACAATATTCTCTGTGTGCGCTATCAACAGGCGAACTTGTTCCCGCGTGACCCAATAGCTGACCACATTTGGTTCTTCATCCGCTTCCTCATCTACCAGTTCGTAAGCAACCAGCACCACCTGGTCGGTGTCTTCATTGTAACCCAGCCCCATATTCCCCACGCGGAACAACGCCTGAAGCGGCTCTCGCAGGCGCATATCCCGCATCACCGTATCCTCTTTTGGCGGGGAAGCAGCGGGAGAGGGATATTTCTCTTCCAACTCGTGCAGCAGAGCATCAAAGTTGATGGCTAATGAGGCGGCCTGCTCTTTTTCGATGACGAGAGAAATAGTTTGCTCGCCGCGGCCGCCCTGCAAATAAAAGACACGTTCGCCGGGTTCGCCAACCACCCCGATGGTGAGGTGCGGTGAGGGGTTAAGTTCTATATGACGGGCCATAGGTTGTCCTTCTCCGTAGCCGCGGTAGCCTTACCGCGCCGGTGTAAACGCGGTAGAGATACCGCGGCTATTACTTTTTCTTTTTTTCGGTGACGGCCGTAACGGGCCATCATCATTCAAACGCAAAATCCGCACCGTGCCATTTTCCGGCAAAGCCAGCACACTTACAGAGGCGGGGGCAATCGCTATCCGTTGAAACAAATCCATATGCACGCCTAAATAATGGGCTAATACCAGTTTAATGACATCCGCATGGGAGACGACGATGATACTATCTTGGGGATGGCGCACACATAGCCCTTCGAGGGCCTGTACCGCCCGGAACTGCACTTCCCGCAGAGCTTCGCCATTGGGGAAACGCAGCCGGCTGGGGAAGAACTGAACAACAAACCACAGCTTCTCTTTCGTTAGCTTTTTGACCTTTTTGCCTTCCCAATCACCGTAGCGCACTTCACCTATGTCTTCCAGTTCGACAAGATCGAGTTGGTGCTGCCGGGCAATGTATTCGGCAGTCTCTACACACCGGGTGACGGGGCTGCTGTAGATGGCGTTGATGGGCAAGGGGGCTAATCGTTTGGCGGCGGACTGGGCTTGTTTACGGCCGTTATCATTCAAATGCACTCCATCAATCCAACCCGCCAGCCGACCCTTCTTTACCCAATCATTTTCTCCATGCCGTACCAGATAGATCGTCGTCATAAGGGAAATGATAACACAACTGACGATGCGGCGAAACAGGCAGCGCGTGATGCGTGTGCCCCTCATCCCCTCACG
>JAJRTP010000460.1 GCA_024278255.1 Chloroflexota bacterium
ACAAATGTGTGGATTTGTCACGTCGAACTTTTCCGGAGTTTTCAGTTCTATATTGTCATATAATAAGTGCCGCCAAGGGTCTCTCATAATTCTGTGAGTGAGCATTAAGAAACATGCACGACAACCAAGGCCACATGCTCCAGAACCGATTGCAAGATCCCACCAAATTGGGGGACAAAATGTATTGTTGTCTCCGTGCCAATCATAAGTAATCAAATTGGTTTTTCGAGAGGTACGAAAAACAGTTATTGGTCTCGACAACCCAAGTACGTTAGCAGGGATAATTTCCTCCCTCCATTTACCAGATTGTACTTGATCATTTACATACCAATCTACGGCTTGCCCAGATTGAGTAGTGCCAATTTTGATACTATTAATATCAGCTTCTTTTATTGTTAGAAGCATAATCTTTTGCCCACCTTATGTTTAAGTACACCCTAAAGTTTAGAACAAATGTTTTTTATGTCAAGGTTTTGCTTTTTCTAATGAAAGAATGATTATAGTTTTTACGTGTCATCCATCAGTACATCGTGAAATAAAGTGTGGTCTCCCAACATCCTTCAATCATTACGTTGTGGTTTATTCAAAAATGATTAAATCTGATTACGGGAGGGTTTTATGATCTAGTATAATTCATTCTGATGGGGTTACTCTTGTTGGCACTATTGACAAGGGTATATAGTCCGTTACCCCAACCGCCTCCTCTCATGTTACAATCAACAAGAGACAAAGACGCGGGGGCCAACGGAACGCAAAATGAATCGGATTGGATGTGATACCGTTATACGATTTTTCATCGGCCTGGTTTTCTTTTTGGTGGCGGCCGGGATACTCTGGTGGGGTATCAATACTGTGCGGAACGCTTCCGTCAGCAAAAACTGGCCGGCCGTACCCGGTACAATCACCGTCTCCCAGGTTGCTATCTCCACCGATGACGATGGCACGACCTATTCCGCCGACGTGCAGTTCAAATACGTGGTCAATGATCGCTGGTACACGGCCGATACCGTCAATTTCGGCGAGTACGGCTCCGGCAATCGCAGCCGGGCAGAGAAAATTGTGGCCCGCTACCCGCCGGGCAGCCAGGTAACGGTTTATTATAACCCGGACAATCCGGGCACGGCCGTCCTGGAACCGGGCGTTACCTGGGGCAGTTATTTTGGTTTTCTTATGTCCCTGGCCTTCCTTATTGCCCCGGCACTTATGTTGTTTTCCTTTATCAGGAAGCGGCGCTAAAAGGACGTGATGCGTGAAAGCGTGATGCGTGATAAAAATTCACGCATCACGCATCACGTCAATTATTTTATGCTCTGGATGCAACTCCTCCTGGCCGGTTTGCTCTTGTTGGCGCTGCTGACGGCCGTATACGCGGCCGTAGCCAACCACCGCCGCCACAAAAAACGGGCGCAGCAGGCCAATGAGCGCGGCTGGCGCTACGCCCCCGGTGGCTGGCAGCCCATCTTCAAAACCAACTACCGGCTGACCGGCTCCACTATGCGGGGTATTGTTTGGGAACTGGATCGGGTGTGGCGGGACGGCCGTCTGGAATTTATCTGGCGGATGGAGAAAGCACCGCTGCCTTACGGGGCGGTAGTGGTTTTACCGGTTCAGATGGAGGCGTCCCCCGATCCGCTGGTTGCGCCTTTCAAATTGCACCGGATACGGCCGTTGCCCTCCGGCTGGCCCCCCGATTATGAACTGTTTGCCACCCACAATGCACTGGCGCAACGCTGTTTTGGTACGGCCGTCACAGACATCCTGCGCCAATATTCCCCTTGGCCGCAGCCCGGCTCCCTGGGGCGCATCGTCTGGCAGCAAAAATCCCTCATCATCGTCGGTTGTTATGAAAATGATTGGGCGGCCCTGGACCGAATCGTGGCATTGGGTACGGCTCTGACGGCAGTGACAGGCACGGGGTAAACGGCTCTGGTCATGTAGAGGTTCTGCACCCCGTGCCTGTCAGTATGCTAATTCGGCCAATCCGCCCCATCATAATAGCGCGTGCCGCGATGCCCTTTGCGGGGGATGGGTGGTTCCAACCGCTCGCCGGGACAGGCAACCATGATGAGGGTGCGCGGCTTGCCGGAGTCCGGGTTAACCGCGCCGAAAATCAATTCTTTGATGGGCAGACGACCGACCAACTGATCGTTGTAAATGGTGTAGACGTAATCGCCCACGTTCAGTTTGGATGGCTTGCCGGCCATGTGAAACTCAAATTCGGACAGCGTACCATCGTACAAAGCGTCCACTGCTTCCTGGCCCCGTTTGGCCGGGATGGTTTTGGTAATGCCAAAGCTCATATTTCCTTTCTCCTGATTTGATGGGGCAAGTATAGCCCAAAATCGCCGGTTTGTTGACAGCCGGAAGAAATCTCCCCACAATAGGCCAGCGACTATTTGTGGGGCGATTCGCCAAATCGCCCCACGAGAATATGATATTGACGAGGGAGAAAACCATGCCTTTACATCCACTGGCCGGACAACCGGCTCCACGCGACATGCTCATCAACGTGCCGCGCCTGATTTCCGCTTATTACACCTACAAACCCGATCCGGCTAACCCGGCGCACCGTGTCTCTTTTGGTACGTCCGGACATCGGGGCAAATCGCTGGAATATACATTTAATGAAGACCATATTCTGGCAATCTGTCAGGCTCTGGTGGAATACCGGCAGGCAGAAGGGATTACGGGGCCGTTGTACCTGGGGATGGACACGCACGCCTTGTCGGAACCGGCACAGGCCACGGCCGTAGAAGTGTTCGCCGCCAACGAGGTCAATCTATTCATCCAGGCCGGCTCGGGGTACACGCCGACGCCGGTCATTTCTCACGCTATTTTGACGTATAACAACGGCCGTAAAACCGGCCTGGCCGACGGCGTGGTCATCACCCCCTCTCACAACCCGCCCACCGATGGCGGCTTCAAATACAATCCCCCGGCCGCCGGGCCGGCCGACGCCAGCATCACCAACGCTATCCAGAAGCGGGCCAACGAGATATTGGCGGATGGGTTGCAGGCTGTTAAGCGACGGCCGTATCCTCAAGCCATCAATGCTGCCACTACCCATCATTACGATTACGTCACCCCTTACGTCAACGATTTGGACAGCATCATCAACATGGCAGCTATTGCCGGGGCGGGCATTCGCATGGGCGTAGACCCGCTGGGCGGTTCCGGGCTGGCCTATTGGGAACCCATCGCCGAGCGGTATGGGCTGGACATTGAACTGGTCAACCCGGTCATTGACCCCACCTTTTCCTTTATGACCGTGGATAAAGATGGCAAAATCCGCATGGATTGTTCCTCGCCTTACGCCATGGCCAGCCTCATTGGCCTGAAAGACCAGTATGACATCGCCTTTGGCAACGATCCCGATTATGACCGGCACGGCATTGTTACCCGCAGCAGTGGGCTGCTTAATCCCAACCATTACCTGGCCGTGGCCATCTGGTATTTGTTCCAGAACCGCCCCGGCTGGCGGGCGGAAGCGGGGGTAGGCAAGACGGTGGTTTCCAGTTCCATGATTGATCGGGTGACGGCCAGTCTGGGGCGGCGTCTGGTGGAAGTGCCGGTCGGTTTCAAATGGTTTGTAGCTGGCTTGCTGGATGGCTCATACGGTTTTGGCGGGGAGGAAAGCGCGGGGGCGTCCTTCTTGCGGCAGAATGGTACAGTGTGGACGACGGATAAGGACGGTTTCATCATGGATTTGCTGGCGGCGGAGATGACGGCCGTAACCCAACAAGACCCCGGCCAACTGTACCAACACCTCACCGCACAGTTTGGCAGTCCCGTCTACGAGCGCATTGACGCCCCGGCCAACGATGCCCAACGCGCCGCCCTCAAGCAGCTTTCCGCAGAGCAGGTCACGGCCGTAAAACTGGCCGGCGAACCAATTGTAGCCAAACTGACCCACGCGCCCGGCAACAACGCCCCCATCGGCGGCCTGAAAGTGGTGGCGGAGAATGGCTGGTTTGCGGCCCGGCCGTCCGGCACTGAAGCCATCTACAAAATCTACGCCGAAAGCTTCATCGGTGAAGCCCATTTGCGCCAGATTCAGGCTGAAGCCCAGGAAATTGTAGCTTCCGTTTTACCTGAGCCTGGAGATTAAAATCGCGGCTACATTTGCCAAGACCGCCTGCGCGGTCTGGTTCCAGTCGGCGGAGGCCGACTTTGCAGATGTTGGTGCAGTTTCTAACTGCCATTTTCTCGAATTGCATTCGGCGGTAATTTGGAGTAAAACGAAAGCAGGCTTACTGTTATGTTTCCCCGAACTGTTGTAACTTATAGGAGAATCCCATGAAAGTAAACTTTTACGCCACTTTACGCCCGATTGTCGGCCAGAAAACGGTAGAACTGCCCATAGAAGATGGGGCTACTGTTCAGGACGTTCTGGAAACCATCGTGGAGAAGTACCCGGACATACGGCCGGAATTGATGGATGAAAATGGGCAGCTTTTGGGGCACGTCCATTTATTCATCAACGGCCGTGACGCTCCCTACCTGGAAAACATGATGCAAACCAAAATAAAACCCACCGACAAAATAGACGTATTCCCCGCCGTCGGGGGAGGCTGACCTGTGACCCAACCAATTGAAGAAATACACGCCATCCCCCTCTGGCTTTTGCGGGAATATCTGGAAGAAGTGGGCGGCACGGCCGTTAGCGATACCCGCGTCGAGGGAGAAGGCTGGACGGCCGTCCTGACAAAACTGGAACCGCGCCAGGTGGGGTCGCTGCGCGTGGGTCAAGTGAAAATAGAATTTACCGGCGAACCGGAAGCTCTCGGCCCATTACAAACCCGGTTTGCCAAAAAAACAATGCGCGCCGGCGCGTAATCCCTGACGAAGCAAAAAGGAACGGCCGTTTACGGCCGTTCCTCCAACAAACTACTCGACTACAAGACTACCTGGTACCAGTAACCAGAAATCAGTCGTCAGTTTTCAGTGGGCGCTTTCCAGAGGTAGACCGTACTGAAAACTGTATACTGATTACTGAAAACTGGTACTAGACTACCCGACTAAATAATCTCCAATTCCTTCAACTTCGATTCCGGCACCACGCCATTTTCCCAGCCGCGCACCGCATAATACTCTTCCAGCATCTTGTCCAGTTCGCAGACCTGGCCTTCAGAACCGGGTGATTGGGAAGGTTCATCCGTAAACCGTTTGGGCAAATAGTCGCTGCCTTCGCCAAAACCGGCCAGATTGTTGTAGTACCGTTCCAGATTGTAAATACGTTCCCCGGTCTTCAGGGCATCATCTGCGGAAATCTCCACACCCGTCATTGCCGAATATTGAGCGGCATACTCATCCATACCCATGGCAAAAGCGCTGAATTTGCACAAGTCCATGCTGTCCGAGAAAGCGTGAACATCCTGGAATATCTTGGTCAGTTCGCCCTTGCCTTCCCAGGCCAGCGGGTCGGCGCTGAGGGATTGGAAGGGCATGATGTTCAGTTCGGCCGCCGGTGTGTAGGCCCGCAGATGGCAAGCGCCCCGGTTGCTGGTGGCGTAGGCAATACCCATCCCCTTCAGGCCGCGCGGGTCGTAAGCCGGAATCGCCTGGCCTTTCACTGTCATGCTGATTTCCGGGTGGCCGAAATGCTGGGCTACGCGCATGGAGCCTTCGGCCAGCACATCGCCAATGCCGTCACGGTGGGCCAGTTTTTCCGTCAATTCCACCATTTTCTGCCAGTCGCCCCATTGCAGGCCGCCATCACCGTTGGTGTAATTGTTTTCGCTGGCTTCCATGTAGGTGGAGAAGACGTTGCCCAATTCAATGGTGTCCATACCAAAATCATTGCATTGATCAATCATCTTGGTTACAGCGGCAATATCGGCATGACCGCAGTTAGCCCCCAGCGACCAGGCTGATTCGTACTCCACGCTTTCCATGTGCAGCCCTTTGAATGGGCCTTGGGTGATTTCTACTTCTTTCTTGCAGGCTACAGGGCAGGCGTGGCAAGTGGGGTCATTGACCAAGATATTATCATTGACGTATTCACCGCTGATCTTTTCCGCATCGGGGAAAGATGTGTTTTTACTGTTCATTGCCGGCAGGCCGCCCATCGTATTGGTGATATTCATCAGCACATTGGTGCCATAGACGGAGAGGCCGCCTTTACGCGGGCTGGTGATGTTGGCTTCGTCCATGATCACAGCCAGCGCCCGTGAATGGGCTTTCTTCCAGGCGTCCTTGTCAGCCGGTTTGGGGAAGCTCTTCTTGGCCTTGATGACGATGGCTTTCAGATTTTTGCTGCCGCCTACGCAGCCCGTACCGCCACGGCCAGCGGCCCGGTCATCTTCGTTGAGCCAACTGGCAAAACGCACTTTGTTTTCTCCGGCTTGCCCGATGCTCATCACGCTTAAATCTTTCTCGCCGTATTTTTCCTGGAAATGTTTGATGGTGTCGTGAATGCCCATGCCCCAAACTTCGGAAGCATCGCGCAGTTCCACTTTACCGTCTTCCAGATAGGCGTAAACCGGTTTGTCGGATGCGCCTTTGAAGATGAGGCCGTCAAAACCGGCCCAGCGCATCCGGGCGGCCGACCAGCCACCCATGTGGGCGTCAGTGACGGTGCCGGTGAGGGGCGATTTGGTGACGACAGCCAGACGGCCGCTCATGTTGGCGGCTGTACCTGTCATGGGGCCATTCATAATGCATAAAATGTTGTCGGGTGACAGAGGGTCTACTTCGGGGCCGTTTTCAAATACGTAGCGCACTCCCAGACCGCGTGCGCCAATGTATTTTCTGGCCCAATCTTCAGGAATTTCTTTATATTCGACTGTTCCCGAAGTCAGATCAATGTGAGCCATATTATTTGCATATCCACCAAAATCCATTTTATTCCTCCATTCAGCTACGGGACAGTTGTCCCTTATTGAAATATTACTGGTTGGGTTGTTGAGCTAATCTGATTTGTTGTTTTATGTGTGTAAATCACCTCCTCTTGTAAGTGGGGTCATTGTGGTTTGATTGATGTTTGGTGTCCCGGAACGCGGTTTGTTTGGGGTAATGTTTTTTATCGTCCGGGAGGAAAGATGCTGATCTCGTCGTTTTCGTGGAGGGGGACGGTGAAGCCGCCATTGTAGGCCAGGTCACGGCCGTTCAGCAGCACACGCCAGCCGCCACGAGGAACGTAAGCCGGGAACACTTCTACCCAGGCGGAATCCGGCTTTTCATGGGAATGCCAGACTTGCTCCAGAGCTTCGGCGCGGGTTTGCGGGTAGTAGTTGAAGAATTTGCGTAAGGCGTCCACCACGATACTGCCTTGCCGCACGGGTATTTCTAACTGCCGCCGGCCGATTAACGGCCGTATCCGGCCAAACACCGTTACCGGAATGGCAAAATCGCCGTCATCAAACTCTCTGGCAATCTCATAGCCGTGCTGCATCAGATGAAGCTGGACGGAAAGATACTTGTTCCAGCCCACCATAGCCGAGGCGATGACTTCGCCGGACAGATGGGCATCCTGCATATAGCTGGCAAAGGCGGCTCCGGTCATGCCGACGGCCGTGGTAATGTAAGCGGGCGGGGTATGGATGTGACGCGGGCCGTGGGCGGCATGGTACTTGCCCGCTTTGAACAGGTAATAAGCCATTTCGTCGCTGGTATCCAGGCCCAGGGTGCGAGCCAACCAGATGGTGAAGAAGCGGCGGCGCTCTTCCAAATGTTCTTCGTCTGCACCCATCTCCCATCCCAGAATAGCGGCCGTTTCCGGTACAGACAGTAAGTAGTCATACGTACCGACCACCAATTCTATCGCTCGCCGCATCAGCGTTTCCACGGAACGGGACATGGCCAGCTTGTCATCTTCCGTCAAGCCCACAAAGTTCAGCATACGCTGCCACTCATCATCCGGAGTGGCTGCCAGATTGTTTATTTCCAGGTGTTGGGGAATTGTTTTTGCAATCATAACTATGACCATTGTCCCCCCGGCTACAATTAAAAGTATACTTAATATCTGTCAGTTCCGCAATTTATAATTTGACACAGGTTTTGAACATCCATACAATCTTGCCTTCAATTGTATAGGTTTACGCAATATTTTTGAGGCATATTGCGTATTGCGTAATCTTGTGGCAATACGCAATACGCAATACGAAATACGCCAATGACCAATGAATTACAGCCCGGTGAAACGTGGTTGTCGCTGACGCAGGCTGCCAATCAATTTAATGTCCATCCGACAACGCTGCGCCGCTGGGCGAATAATGGACAAATCCCCTATATTCTGACGCCTGGCGGGCATCGTCGTTTTGCTTTGTCCGATATTGAGACGTTTTTTAAGCGCCAGCAAAGGGGCGGGTCATCGGTACCCCAACTCTGGGCGGATAAGGCGTTAACCCATGCCCGGCAAGAGATGAGCCAATATTCGGAGTCGTCCTGGATGATGGCGATGGATGATCATTACCGGGAGATTCACCGCCGCCTGGGGCAAAAGCTGCTGGGTCTAACATTGCAATATATTTCGGGCAACGGGGAAAGTGAGCAGCTTTTGGAGGAGGCGCGGCATATTGGGTATGAATACGGCCGTATCAGCCAGGAACTCAATCTCCCGCTCACCGTGCCCCTGCAAGCCTCCCTCTTTTTCCGCGACCGGCTAATTGAAGCCGCTTTACAGCTTCCCGATTCTACCCGCATTCAAACTAAAGAAAACCTGTATTTACTGGAGCGGATCAATACGCTTATCAACACCGTCCATCTGGCTATTGCCGAAACGTATGCGGGTGTGGGGTAACAGTCCCAACGAATCAATTCCGAGGGAAATGAATGCGTTTGAAGACTCAGGAGGCATCATACGGCCGGTTTATTTTGCTTGGTTTGTGCTTGATTGGGTTTGGTTTGCGTATTTATCAATTGGCCGGATCGAGTTTATGGTGGGATGAGATGGCGACGGTGGCGCGCACGGCCGTTTCTCTGGAGGAGATGTTTGCCAATTTATTGACTGTGCGCAACCATATGCCTCTGTACTTCCTGCTTATGCGCCCCTGGTCAGAGATTGGGCGTAGCGCCTTTGTGATGCGTTACGCTTCGGTTATATGGGGCGTGCTGGCTATACCGCTTATTTATCAATTGGGGCGGCTCAATGTAAACAAAAAAACAGGCTTGATAGCTGCTGCCCTTTTGACTATTTCCCCATTTCATATCTGGTTTTCGCAAGAGCTGCGTATGTATTCACTCTTGCTTTTTGTTATTTTATTAGCCCACTGGTTTCTCACTCGCGCACTCTATCAACAATCATCATGGAATTGGGCCGGATATGGCGTCGCCATGCTCACAGCACTTTACTTACATTACATGGCGGCTTTGATTTTTCTGGTTCATTACATTTTCTTCTCACTCTATCATCGGTTTCTAAAGCCTTATTTTAAGTCCTGGCTGATCTCGGCCGGAGCAGCCAGTTTCTTTTTTGCCCTGTGGGTTTTGCAAATTATGCTGACGGGCGGCTTCCGCGATGCGCCTATTGGCTGGATTCCACCGGCTTACTGGTTCGATCCTTTCCAGACATTGCTGGCATTTAGCCTGGGGCCAACTATTGATCCTGCGCAAATTATCTGGTATGTGGTTTTGTTGGCATTTATCATTGGCATACTGGTTGTTTTGCGGCGTTACGGCCGTTTACCCCACACCCAACATGAGCCAGCAGATTTAGCAGATTTACGGCCGTATTTATTCGCACGATTACTTTTTCTATGGCTGCTCATCCCCTTGGGCACCCTTTTCCTCATCTCCCTCGATTTGCCTATTCCCCAAAAGCGGGCCATTTACGTTGACCGTTACCTTGTTATTTCCCTGAAAACTCCGGAAAACTAAAAAATCATATTGCAAACGATAAAATGTCTTCCCATTCAGAGTCGGTTAGCTCTGACTGTTCACGCATCTGCTC
>JAJRTP010000032.1 GCA_024278255.1 Chloroflexota bacterium
AACGAGAAAAATCAGAGTATGTCCGCGACCAGGCGTTACAAGCCTTGAGCTGGCAAATAACAGAAATTGCAGCCATATTCCTGGGTATGGGCTGCTACATGGGCAGTTTCTTCCTCATGTTCGCCACCCTTTTCGGCTCAGGGAATGCACCAGACGCCCCGCCGCCGGGCTTCTTCTTCCCCTTCTGCATCGCGGGCCTGATCTTTCTCTTGGCCATGGCCTTTATCCTCGTCGGCCTCATCGCCGCTATTCGCAACCTGCAAGGCCACACCTTTACTTATCCGGTCATCGGCTCCTGGGTACGCAGCTATATCAACGAATAGAACGCCAATTCTGCTGCGCCGCAAAGTCAATGCGCGCAGCAGCACCCCCAGCTTTTACAGGCTGTAAAGCAAGCGTTCCCGATTGAACAGCCGCAAAGCCACCACGACAACCACGGCCGTAGCCAGCAAACTACCCACCACACTAAACAGCACCGCATTCGCCGGAATAATGCCACCCTGCGCCAGCACCCCCACAATGGCCGACGTGCCATACACCGGGATGAGATACAGGACAGTATCCACCGGCGGTACAAAAGCTGCCGCCATCGCCACAAAGGTGACGCCAATCAACAACGGAGCCATCGCCGACTGCGCTTCTTTGAACCCTTTGGTGCGGATGCTGATAATCATAAGCAGGACATTGGCAAACAGGGCCAGGGGCAGGGTGATGAGAATCGCCTTGAAGATGACGCTCAGAGGCAGCGCCCCGGCGTCGCCCACCAGGGAGCTAGGCAGCAAAGCGCTGGCTGCCCAGAACCCCAGCAAAGTGAGGCCAATGGGCACGGCCGTCACCGTAAATACCGCCAGCAGCTTCCCCAAGAAAATCTGCCTGTCCGTCGCCGGGGTGCCCAGCAGCGCTTCCAGCGTGCCCCGCTCCTTCTCCCCTGCCGTCACGTCAATGGCAATAAACGAGCCGCCGTTGACCGCCCCAACAGCCACCAGCATGGGCAGGAAGATGGCGGCCGCTGCCCCCGCCCGCTGTACGGCCGTAGACAAATCCTGGGCATCCAACTGCACCGGCGTCAACACCTGCAAATCCACGCCGCGAGCCTGTAACCTGTCCACTGTCAACCCCTGATTGTACGTCTGCAAAGCCAACTGGATGCGGCTGAGGGATAAATTGCCGCCAAACAGCCCGCCCGCCGTGGGATTGGTCAACAGAGTTAGCCGGGCATCTTCCTCGTTAGCCACGTGTTCGCCAAACCCTTCACTGAAGATGAGACCGGCCGGTTCGGCCGCTGTGCGCACGGCCGTTTCCAGATCGCCGCTGTACGGTTCCAGCACAATGTCAAACCGGGCAAACGTGGTCACAAACGCCTCGTCTGCGTAAGCCAGCCCCTGCACCGGCAGCACAATCGTCTTTTCACTGCGCCGGTTCACCAGTTCCCCCAACGCCGGATTCAAAACGGCGTAAAACACGCCCAGAATCAAAGGCATCAAAAGTATCTGGCGCAGCCCCTTCCGGTCGCGCACCACTTCTAAAATTTCCTTGTACCAGATGTTGAGATAGTTCATCGTCAATTTCCCGTGATGCGTGATAGGTGATGCGTGACACGTTTTCACGTATCACGCTTTCACACATCACGCATATTTACTGTGTGCCAGATTATCCCGCCCGACTAATGCCACAAACGCATCTTCCAGATTGTCCTGCCCGGTTTGGGCCATCAGTTGGGCTGGTGTGCCAAAGGCCACAATCTTGCCCGCCACGATGATAGCAATGTTGTCGCAGAGGCGTTCTGCTTCGTCCATGTAATGGGTGCTGAAGAGGACGCAGCGGCCCTGCGTTTTCATGGCCCGGATGGTGTCGCGGGTGTGGCGCACAGCCATCACGTCCAGGCCATTGGTCGGCTCGTCCATGATGACGTTGGGCGGGTTGTGTACCAAGGCCCGCCCCAGGACGATCTTCTGCCGCTGGCCCCTGCTGAACCCTTCGGCGCGGCGGTCGGCAATGTCGGCCATTTGCAGTTCTGCGATGACGGCTTGCACCCGCGCCGCCAACTCTTTCCCGTGCAAACCGTAGAAACGGCCGTAATACTTAAACTGTTCCCGCGGCGTCATCCGGGGGTATACTCCGTTAGAGTCGGCCTGGATACCCAACAGGCGACGCACAGCTTGACCTTCATTGGCGGCATTACGGCCGTCTACCGTCACCTTACCGCCCAGCGGTTTGATCAACCCGGTAATCATCCGCAGCGTTGTCGTCTTGCCTGCGCCATTGGGGCCAAGTAGTCCAGTAATCTGCCCGTTGGGGCAGGTAAAACTCACGTCATCCACGGCCTTGATTTCGTCATCTTCACCGTAATATTTTTTCAGATTGGCTACTTCAATCATTTCATTCTCCACATCGGTTTTCAGTTTTCAGTAAACGGTTGACTGACCACTGAACACTGTTTACTAAATACTAACCACCGCTACCCGCCGCAGCCGCCAGCTAACAATCCCCCACGTAATGACGCCGCTGACCAGCAAAACGGCCAGATTGAATCCTGCCTGCGCCGGATCAACCAGGCCGTTTAGCGACTGGATGAGGGTGTCAATGTAATAGTATGTGGGAATCAGACGCAAAACGGCTTGCAGAATGGGCGACAAATTGGCAAAGGGAACAACGGAAAACCAGGAGGGCATGTTAAGCAATAAGACGAAAATGGCGGAGTAGGCGTGACACTGCCCTTTCGTCTCGGCCCACAGGCCAAAGAGGACGCCCACGGCCAGGCTGAAAATAATGACGAGGAGGGTGGCTACGGCCGTCAGCCACCAATTGCCCGTGTATCCCTGATTCAACACCGTGATAACGCCCGCCAAAATCAAGGCGTAAATGAAAGCCGCCGCCACTTTTCCCAGCAATAAATCGGCGTAATCAGCCGGAGAGGCCAGCAGCGCCGCCAGCACGCCGCCTTCCTTTTCCTCAAGCATCATTTGCGGCAGAATAACCACGCCTACGGTGGTAATGCTCAACAAAACCAGCAGAAAATACAAATAATTGTCTACGGAATAGGCGGCAAAAGCGGCGCTGCCGGTCTGGTATTCCTGCCATGACAGCCGGGCCGGCGGCGTATCGTATTGGCTGATCCATAACTGCTCGGATACCAGTTTTTGCAGAATGGCTTTGTTGGATTCGCGGGCTTCGCTGTTGAGCAGAATGGTGAGCGGGGGCTGTTGGTTGGCGGTTACGGCCGTGTCAAAATCAACCGGAATCACCACCCCACCCGTCGCGTCCCCGGCCAGTTCCGCCAGCATCTCCGCCTCCCCGGCCATCCGGCGCACTTCTACCTCCGGCGCCTGCTCCAGCACTGCCGCCAACGCCGAATTACCGGGATCAACCACCAGCAAAACCACTCCCTCATCAGCGTTCAGCGCGCCAAACAGTAGCCGGAATAACAAAGAAAGTAAAATGGGAATGAGCAGAGGCGCCAGGTAATTCTTGTGCCCGGCAATCGTCACAATTTCCTTGCGGGCAATCGTCCGGCGCACCCGCCATTTGCTGGGAGAGGGGAGAGCAGATTCCATAATAACTCCTGAGGACCACGGATTTCGCAGATAAGAAGGGATGTACACGGAATTTATATGAATATCCGTGAAAATCCTTGGCTTTACTGAAAAAAGGTTGATTTCACCGCAGAGACGCAGAGAACGCAGAGATTTTTCTCTGGGAGACTCTAAATTCTTTGCGCCCTCCGCGCCTCTGCGGTTAGTTTTTTCAGTAGACTCATCCTTACTATCCCAATAATCCGTGGTTCTTTACGTCAAAAACGCCAGCAGCCACATAATTACCACATAAAAACCGGTGAGCAGCCAGGAAATGGCTTTGGACGGCCGTCCTACCTTCACCGTGCCGATAAGCAGGACAAAAAACAATACGTTAGCCCAGCGTCCCAGTTGCGGCAACTGTTCGGCGGCCCAATAGGCCGGGTTGAGAAAAGCTGCCGGAACGATAATAGACAAGCCCAGAAGAACGGCCGTCACATACAACCACCAGTCATCCAGCAACGGCCGTACCAGCAGCGCCGCCAAGAGGGGAGCTAGGAGGAAGACGGCCGTTGCCAGCCAAACCGTCAACATACCATCCGGGCCAAAACTATGTAACGCCGTCGCTAACAGGATACCACCCGCCACAACCAACGCCGCCCCAATAAGCCGCCGCCCGCCAGACATCATCTTTACCTGCATGATTATTCTTCCGCCCGGCGCTTTGTCAGAAAGTCCCACAATACGCCCAGCGCTGTGCCCAGCACAGCCCCCATTATCAAACCCAGCCAGATATTACCGGCCGCCATGCCCACGGCCGTGCCCACACCCATACCCGCCACAAAAAATAACCCTATCCGATTAGATTGCTTCATATTACACTCCTGTAAGATTAACGTTGTCGTCTCTTGGCGGCGAGACCCAATAAAACAAGCAGCGCTCCTGCACCAAAAGCTACTCCGCCAAGAAAGTCGCTAAAGTCACTATGAAACCATTGAAATGCAGCCGCAGAAAACGTCAAGGCCAACATCCCGATGACAATTTTCGTCTGCGCCTTCTCCAAGTTACTTTGCATCATTCCGAACGCCTCTTGTCTGGGTCTAACCCTATGAAAGATTGGTTCAATCTGCGAGATTGAGCCAGTCTAACAACACCTGAACCAATAGAAAATTTCCTGCCATCACCATAACATTTCCAGAGAGGTATTGCATCATTTTTGGGCTGAAAGGCGTATTTGTGGGGCTGAATGGCGGCGGATCAGTGTTCAGCGGGTAGTTTTCAGTGTGCAGTGTGTAGTTTGCAGTGTGCAGTTTTCAGTAAACGCCGACTGAACACTGAAAACTGAAAACTAATAATCCAGCAATTCCCGTAGTTCCCGCGCCGCTCCCTTGCTCAGAGGGATTTCAATACGCTCGCCGCGGCCGCCGTTGTCCAAAATGAGGGTGTAACTGTTGCGGGTGTAGGCGATGACTTCTTTGATCTGCTGTAAGTTGACCAGGTAGCTGCGATGGGCACGGAAGAAACCGCTGCGGGACAGTCGTTCTTCCACCTCGGTCAGGGTGAGATGGGTGGGGATACGGCCGTCACCCGTACACAAAAAAGTACGGCCGTCTTCCGTCGTCGCGTACAAAATATCGGCCGGGTTGACCAGAACCACCTTCCCCTCCATCCGCGCCGGAATCTTGAAGGTCAGCGTCTCCTGGGTTTCCCGCGCCTGGGGCTGGAATTGTTGGGCGATACGGCCGTTTTCCAACCCATACACCATCTGGCACAACGGCAAAATGCGAGCCGCGTCATTGCTGATGAGGAGAACGGCCGTGCCTGCCTCTGCCGCCTGCCCGATTAAGCGGCCCAACAGTTCCACCGACGCCCGATCACACCCGGCAAAAGGATCGGCCAGCAGCAGTATGGCCGGCCGGTGCAAGATCGCCCGGCCAAAGGCCAGCCGCCGCGCCAGCCCCGGCGCCAAATCCTCCGCCCGCACGTTGGTCTGGTCTTGCAAGCCCACCTGCTGCAAAATATCGTCGGCACGGCCGTGAGCCAGTCCATACAAATCGCAGTAAAACGTCAGATTCTGCCGGACTGTTTGCCGTTCATACAAGCCGTTTGCCGGGGGCAGTACGCCCACCCGCCGGGCAAACGCCTCCCGCTGCCGCGCCGGATCAAGGCCATCCAGCCGCACCGTACCGGCGGTGGGCAGCGCTTGCCCGGTGAGTAGTTCCATAAAGGTGGTTTTGTGGGGTTCGATCAAACCGGTTACGGCCGTTACCTGGCCGGATACGGCCGTGAGCGCTTCAATATCAATCAGCGTCGTCCGGTCAACAACTTTTTGGAGATGGGTCAACTCAATCATAGCCGCCCATTTTACTGCATTCCGAAAAAGAAGTAACCCGAAACCGGCTTCTATTCCCCAATTGCCAATTCTGCCTGCGCTTTCCGGGCAATCTTTTGCAGCGTCAGCGCCACCCCTGCCGCCGGACTGGCCAACGTAGTAATTACCACTTCGCCAATATCATTGGACATGGCGTACAATGTCTTCAACCGCCTCATCAGGAAAGATTGCTTTTCCCTGCTCTCGTCCCCTTTCTGGATGTCAGCGGCGGCGGCGGCCGTTTGCTGCACCGGCGTCTTCAACATCTCCCGGTCCGCTTCTTCCAGCGCTGCCAGCCGCTGGTTGACTTCCTCAAACAACCGGGCCAGTTCCGCCAACCCCGGCTCTGCTTCACTGCCTGGCTGCGGGACAAAATAGTTCCGTACCTGCGCATAATCGCCAACAGCGCTGTGATGCGCTTCCTTCACATAATACTTGGGGGCATTCTTTTTGTCATCACTCATCATAACTCCTCGTGAAATAATTTGCAGATTAACGCAGATGAAAATCGGAAATTTCGGCCAGGCGGCGGCGCAGCTGCGGCATCCGGGCAGCCTCCGGCTCCAGTCGGGCGGCCGTTGCAATGTCCGCCCGGGCCGCGGCCGCATCTCCGAATTCTATGTACTCGCCGGCCCGGTTGCGGTACAACATGGCGTTGTCCGGCGCAGCGGCTAGGCCCCGGCTGTAAACGGCAACTGCTTCCTCCGGCGTGCCAGCGTCCGCGTAACAATTCCCCAGCGTATTGCAGGCCAGGCCCAGCGACTGGTTCAGGGCGGCGGCCAGTTCCGGCTGTTCCAGGTTATTCGCCACCGCCAAAAGCTGCTCGTGCAGGTTGACAAACCACCTCTGTTCTTCCGGCTCCGCCGCTTCGGCGTGAGCATGGTGGTATACGTCTAAAAGCGGTAACAGCAAAAACAGGAGACGCCCAGCAGACCCCGCCTCCCCATCTGCCTGAGCTTGAATCGCGGCCCCGGCCAATCGTTCCAAAGCGGATCGTTCACCAAGCAAAGGGTATTCCTCTACCGCCCGGGCCAGCTCTTCGGCGTTGTCCACAGCCAGCAGCGCGGCCAGCGCCTGGGGCAACGGGTCTGCCGCCGGCAGCGCCGTCAGAAATTCCCGGTAAGCCGCCTCAATGCCGCTTTCCCGGCAGCGCGCCAGCAAAAGCTGATATTGAGGAATGGCCTGGTTTTGAGGATTACTCGCTTGCAGCAGCATCAACACCTGTTCCGCCTCGTCGCTCAGCAGTTCGGCTGTGTGTTCCGTTAGAAACGCCCGTGACTGGGCCCAATCCGGCATTTGAATCCAGGTGATCAGGTGGTCGGCCAGCGCCTGGGCAGCGTCTGGATCGATGGCTGGAGCGGTTGACTCTTCACCGGTCAAAGCAGCCAATGCCTCCACCTGCTGCTGGAAGACAACATCATTTTTTAACCGGGCTGCAAATGTTTCCTGCGAGTCCAGACCCTCTTGACGAGCCAGGGCTGGGAGGAGCAGATCGAGCGGGATAGGAGGCGGCGGCTGGCCGGCAGCCTCAAGCCAGACAGAGCGAAACTCAGACCCTCCCATAACGACAGCTAACTGAGCCAGCGTAAAGCGAGCAATTTGTAATAAATGTGCCGCTTGTGTGGCTAAAACTGGCCAGGCAGCAACCATTTCTTGGACCGCCTCTTGGAGGCGGGCGGCCCGGTCTTCGCCCGGCAGGCTGGCCAGGTCCCTCAGCAATACGGCCCGATTGTTCTGCGTCTGAGCGTAGTCGAGGGGGACATCCCGCCGGAGTTCCAGGGCTGCGTCGTAGGCGGCCAGGGCCTCTTGGAGGCGGGCGGCCCGGTCTTCGCCCGGCAGGCTGGCCAGGTCCCTCAGCACGTTCGCCCGATTGTTCTGCGTCGTGGCGTAGTCGAGGGGGACATCCCGCAGTCGTTCCAGGGCTGCGTCGTAGGCGGCCAGGGCCTCTTGGAGGCGGGCGGCCCGGTCTTCGCCATAGATCAGGGTAGCCGTGTTTTGCAGGGCGTTGCCCAGCGATCCCCACGCCCGGCCTTGATCTTCTCTCCCGCCCATCTTTTGGGCTAAGGCCCACGTTTTTCTGGCCCAGGCCAGATATTCCCCCCCTAAGTTCTGACTTTGTAGTAGGTTGGCGCAGTTACCTACCAACGCCTGTGCCAGGCCCAGAGCACGCCCCTCTTCTCCCACAGCCCAGGCAAAAGCATGGCGTAGTTGAGGCAAATCGCTGGTCATTGTGTAATAAGTTTGATCGTCATCCACTCGGCGCATCACATTCAGGTAATATCCAGCGTGCCGTTCGGCCCAGGCCAATCGCTCTCCCTTTGCTTGCAAGCTCAAGGCAAAGCTGCGCAGGATAGTATGCTGCTGCCAGCGATCAGGCGCATCCGGCGTCAGGCGGCGCAGCAGGTTGCGATCGCGCAAAACTTTCAATAAAGATTTGGTTTCTCTGGCTTCGTTTTGCGTCACAGCAGCTAAAGCTTCTGTGGCAAATGTCGCTTCAGGCGCGAAACTGCCTAAGGTACGGAAACAGGAGCGCAATTGATCATTGGTCAACGCCTCGTAGCTAACTGGCAAAATTCCTTCTAGCCTCTTTTCTGGAGAAATATCTGACAGGGTACTCGGATCAACACCCAACCCCTGTGCCAATTTACCAGCAATTTGATCTATCGCTTCCTCCCACTCATCTGCAGGATCATCAGGGTTCAGATCACCTAATGCGATTTGCAATGCCATTGGGTGTGCCCCTACCACCCGGATCAGCTTCTGCGCTAACGCTTTCGGCATTTGCGGCAGTGACAGCCAAATCAAAGCTAGGGCATCATCTGGGCTAAGTACATCCAACGACAATTTCTCGCCCACGGCACGGGCTACCCGATCATCGCGGGTGGTCACCAGCAGTTGGGCTTCCTCCGGCAGTGCCTGACGGATGGCCGGCAGAATCTGACGTTCCCATACATCGTCCACCACGACCAACAACCGCCCGTGCCCACCCAACATTCGCTGGGTCACTTCTGGTGTAAAGATGGCCCCTTTGATTGTCTGTTGGATTTGCGCCAGCGTTTGCGCTTCGACACCAGGCAAATCAACCTGTAGCCGCTCCTCTTCATCGCTGTAGGCCAGCGCTGCCAGACGGCTTAATGGCGGCCCGACGCTTTCCGGTGTGGTGACATCCGGCCCCAACGTCAGCCAGAACACACCACCCGGATACGTTTCATTATCTGCTAATCGTTGGGCGTACAAAGCAGCCAGCGTGCTCTTGCCCACACCGGGCATGCCACTGATAGCATCTCCCCGTCGCCTGCCGGTGACCGCCATGCTCTGGACGTGACTTTGCAGCCGCTGGTGCAAATCATCCAGTTCCTTCTGGCGACCAACTGCCACATCAGTCAGGTCCCGACGTAACATCCGAGGCCGCCGCCAGCGCAGCTTCACCGCGCCAAAATTCATCAGGTTGATATTGACCGCATTGTCACCAACAGCACTGAAAGCAGCCAGCTCGATTTTATAGCCTGGCCCCTTGTCCGTATCTGAAGCCAGAGTGGGTGTGGGTTCGGGCTGCATGGCAGCGACGGCAGCGCCGCCGATACGGGCCGCCTGCCACTGATTGTATCTGGTTTGCCACCGGGCCAGCCTAGTTTCATCACCGGCATCCGCTGCCGCTTGTAAAAGTTGGTGGATCAGATTCCCGGCATCCCAGGTCAACAATAGTTCCGCCTGGCTGGCCAATAATGCTTCCGCCTGACCCTCCTCTGCCATCTGCAAAAACTGCCACACAGCCTTTCCAATCGGGCCTTGTTTTTGCAGGGCATCTTGCAACGCATCTTGCAGTCGCTGCTGGCGGATTTCGGCGTACATAGCGTCAATGCCCGCTTCCCGCGCCCGCGCCAGCCGCTGTTGGAAATCAGCCAGGTTGGGGTAGGACAGAACCAAATCACCCATGATGGCCGCAGCTTCGTCTGTTAGCAGGTCTGCTTGGTGTCCAGCCAGGTAGGTTTCGGCATCATCTAGTGTTTCTTGCTGAATCCAGGACACCAGACTGTCGGCCAATACCTGTGCCTGTTCCGGTGTTAAGCCTGCTGGCGGCGTACGCGCTCGTGTAGAATTCCCTTCCGTTGGTGCTACTTCCGCCTGCTGTCGGGCGGCTTCTTCCAGTTGCCGGTATGCTTCCGGGTCTTCCCGGCGCAGCCGTTCCAGTTCCTGCTCTGCCTGTTCCGCCATCTGGCGCAGGGCGGCTTCCGAGTCGTCGCTCAATGCGGCAGGCAGGAGGGGCCGGGGAATAACCGGCAGTTCTTCCAGCCAGGTATCCTCCCAGTCGTCGCCCAAAGCTTCATGCAAAATTTGCAAAAGGCCGGCCGCCTGCTCCCGGTCTTCTTCATCCGTCGTTTCCTGGGCCGGCGAGAATAACAAAACAGGTTCAGCAGCGGGCCGGTATAAAAGCAAGGGGGCGTCTACCTGCCCGTCGTGACCGCAATGGGGGCAAGGCAGGTTATGCAGTTTTCCTTGTTGTATTTCTTCCAGCAAATCGGGGCGTTCGGCGGCGTCTACAATAAGCCAGACGGCAGCGTCGAAGTTTTGCTCGCATTGAGGGCAGGTGAGGGTGGGTATTTGGGCCTGGCTGTGGGGCATAATTGCTTTCTCCCTGTTCCTGGCGGCGGCTGGCTGGCGCATCGTCAGGCGGTATGATGGGCGGCATGTTTCGTTAAGCCCATTGTAAAAGATTTGGCAGAACTCGACTTTATCCATTTCAAGTGGTGTAGCACATAGAATCCACCAGACCATTGAAAAAAGAAGTGGGAATTAGGACATAGTCCGGTTTTGGGGCAGATTCGACGTATTTCCCCCATAATCCAAACCAGATGTGGCGCC
>JAJRTP010000008.1 GCA_024278255.1 Chloroflexota bacterium
CAGTTTAATGGATTTTTGGGCGGTGTCAAAAGCGTATTTGGCCCGTGGATGGCTTTGTATTGCCTTTCGCTATTCGATTGTTAATGTGCTACGTTCTTGACAAAACTTAGAACATCTCCGCGCCTCTGCGGTTCATCAAATAACAATGCAAATCGGATTTGACAGCACCCCCCTGCTAGGCCAGCGTTCCGGCGTCGGCCAATATACCAACTGCTTGTTGACGCATCTCAGCCAATCCCGCCCCGATTGGCAGTTTGGCCTCTACAGCAACAGGCCGTTAAACGGCGCGCTAAACGGCTCATTAAACGACATGCGACCCAACACGCAACAAATAGATGGCTACTTCCCCCACAGCCGCCTGTACTGGATGCACCTGGTTTTGCCTGGCGTCATCCGCAAAAACCGGCCGGATTTGTGTCACTTTCCCAACAACTCGGCCCCGCTGCACTGCCCTGTGCCCTACATCATCACCATTCACGACGTCTCCCTGTTTCGTTTCAGCCAATACCATCCCCGCTCCCGCCTACTGGCCCTGCGTCTGCTGCTGCCCATCGCCGCTCGCCGGGCCGCAGCCGTCATCACCGTCTCCCGTCACGCCCGTCAGGAATTGATCCGTGTCCTGAAAACGCCGCCAGAAAAGGTTCACGTCATCCACGAAGCGCCGCCTACCCACATCCGCCCCGTTACCGACCCCGCCACCCTGGGCCGGATTCAGCGCAAATACCGGCTGCCCCGGCAGTTCGTTTTATATGTGGGCACCATCGAACCGCGGAAAAACCTGCATCGATTGGTGCGGGCCGTAGGACAGTTACATCAAAACGGCCGTCACCCCCACCTGATTCTGGTCGGCCCCAACGGCTGGCTGATGAATGGCTCCCTGGAAAAAGAGATCGAGGACTGCGGCTTGACCAATTACGTGCGCTATCTGGGCTACGTACCCCAAGCCGACCTGGCCGGCATTTACTCCCAGGCAACCCTGTTCGCCTTTCCCTCCCTTTACGAAGGATTTGGCCTGCCCCCACTGGAAGCAATGGCTTGCGGCCTCCCCGTCCTCACCAGCCGCGCCTCCTCCATGGCCGAAGTGTGCCAATCCGCCGCTTACCTGGTAGACCCGCAGGACGAATCGGACATCGCCGCCGGCCTGGATCGCCTGCTGACCCAACCGGCATTGCGGGCCGATCTGCGCCAAAAAGGGCTGCATCGAGTACAATCATTCTCCTGGCAGCGTGTGGCGGCAGAAACGGCCGTCGTCTACCAAAAGGTACTGGAGAATGATGAGTAAATCAGTGAGCAGCTCATACCGGCTCCGCAACAGCCGCGCCCATTTCTCCACCCGCGTATCAGCCGTCACCCGCGCCGCTTTCTGGCTATTCCTGACTTTGCTGCTGCTCAGTCACGCCTCCGCCGCCAATCCGGGGCCATTCGGCTGGCTAGCTCACCCGGCCATTCTCCACAGATACGGTTGGCGTATTGGCCTGCTGGCCTGGCTGCCGCTTCTCATAATGGGGGGCTGGGCTTACAGCCGGATGGCCGCCCTACCCGCACAGCGCCAGGCCTGGACGTGGGGACGCTTGACCCTCACCCTCCCTTTGCTGGGCCTGACGCTTCTGGCATTGGCCCATATTCTAACCGGCGCTCCGCTCACTTTAGCCGTACCGCTGGGTCTGTTCTGGCTGGTCTATCTGTTCCTCCTCAACAACGGCCGTACCGGATTGAAGTGGGTCTTGGCGATCGTTTCAATAGGGCAAAGCGTCGTCGCCATTGGTCAATTTGCCGGGCAGCGGTCATTGAATCTGACCTGGCTGGGCGAAGTAGCTATGGCCTTGAACACGCCCGGCACCAGCGTTGTCCTGCACAACGGCGTCAACTGGCTGCGGGCCTACGGGCTGAACAGCCACCCCAACCAGCTCGGCCTCCTCCTCACCGTGCTGCTTCTGATGCTTTGGCCTTACCGGCGAATAAGGGGCAGTTTTCAGTTTTCAGTTTTCAGTTTTCAGTTTCCAGTTTTCAGTTTTCAGTACCGGGCTGTTATTTGGGCAGCGTTAGGGGTGGGATTGGCCGGATTGGCTGTTAGTTGGTCTCGCGCCGCTTGGCTGGGATTGTTGGCCGGAACAGTCGTCTACGCTCTGGCCTGGCTGCGCAGTGCCAGACAATGGCCCCGCCCTGCCGCACAACAAATCCTGCTCTTCTTGCCGCTCACGGCCGTCCTCCTCATGTTCCTCTACACCTATGGCGACATTGTTGCCAACCGCCTGTTTTTGGCAGATTCAAGGTTAGAGAGATGCTCACTATACGAAAGAAAGCGTGACACGGCTATCGCCCTGCAAATCATCGCCCAAAAACCGATCACAGGCGTCGGGTTGGGCAATTATCAGGCCATCGCTGCCCAAACAAACCCGACCGCGCAAATTGTACACAACGTCCCTCTGCTCATCGCTGCTGAACTGGGTCTGCCGGGCATGGCCCTCTGGCTGATATTTCTGACTGCACCGCTTTTACGGCCGGGCGCATTCTCCCGTTTTGCCCCGCAGACGGCCGTCTGGCTGGCGCTGATCGTCATCTCTTTGCTGCAGCCGGAACCCCATCTATTTCTCATCAAAGGGGCCGCTCTGTGGGGTTTGGCGGCAGCCGCCTGGTCATTCGCAGACACGAGGCCGGAAAATGGTTGACACAACATTGACGGCGCCCCTCACTCTGACGGAACTGGAAACGGCCGTCTGGCGTACAATCGTTTATGCGGACGGTTTTGATTATCCGATGACGGCCGTAGAAATCCACCGCTACCTGGAAGGCCTCCCCGCCTCGCTGGCAGAGGTGCAATATGTGTTGACGCACAATCGTCAACAAAGCAGATTCGCCAATTACCACACGCTGCCTGGTCGAGAAGAAATCATTCGGATTCGCCGCCAGCGGGAGACGCGCGCCCGGCAGTTGTGGCCTCACGCTGTCTCCTACGCCCGCCTGATTACCCGCATTCCCTTTGTCCGTATGATTGCCGTTACCGGTTCGCTGGCCGTGAATAACGTGACGCCAGACGCCGACGTTGATTATCTGATTGTGACGGAACACGGCCGTCTCTGGCTTTGCCGGGCGTTGATCATCGGCGTAGTCAAACTGGCGGCACAGCGGGACATCATCCTCTGCCCCAACTACATCCTCAGCGAAAACGCCCTGCGCTTCCCGGAACAAAATCTGTACACGGCGCGCGAACTCAGTCAAATGGTTCCCTTAGCCGGCCTGGCGGTCTATTGGAAAATGCGCCGCCTGAATGAATGGACGGCCCGCTTCCTGCCCAATGCCGCCGGTTTGCCGCCAACGGCCGTATCACCCCAACCTATCCATTCCCGCCTGCAAACGTGGGCAGAACTGCCCTTACGCACGGCCGTTGGCGGCTGGCTGGAACGGTGGGAGATGAACCGAAAAATACGCAAACTGGAAACGGCCGTGCCCGCCCCCAGCGAAGCTCGATTCACTGCCAACCAGTGCAAAGGCCATTTCCACACCCACCAACAACGCGCCATCCAAACCTACCGGGAGAAAGTGATGCGTGAGGCGTAACAGTTTACGCAATACGCAATACGCAATAAAAATGACAGATATCCTTTTTGGTCAATCCTATTATTTACGCTTTGATCCCAAATTATGGGATGCCATGCAACCCTACCCGCCGCTGGGAACCATGATTGTTGCCAGCTACATTCGCCAACAGGGGTATGACGTCGCTTTGTTCGACGCTATGCTGGCCGATTCCCCGGTTGAATGGGCGGCCACGCTGGACAAACACCACCCCCGCATCGCCGTCATCTACGAAGACAATTTCAATTACCTCAGCAAAATGTGTCTACTCAACATGCGCCAGGCCGCCTTC
>JAJRTP010000461.1 GCA_024278255.1 Chloroflexota bacterium
AATAAGGACTCAAATGTTGTAAAAGTGCTAGAATATCTATCATGAGCGGTTGTGTTTACGAATTTTCTCTTTAGTCGGTGAAAAAATCGTATCTTACACAATCGCTCTATTTACGCCATTTTTTGGCGAAGGTATTGATTTGACAGATATATTTGTAATCAGTAAGTTTGCTCGAAACGATATTCCACCAGATATGTTTATACTGATAAAGCGCTTAGAAAAATTTAAGAAACTGGAGGTTTCTTGACTAAAATTTGCAAATTAACAAATGTTACAGCGAAAAGTTGATTCTCGATGTATTTGAGTCCAGTTATCAACCAAGTTAACACGTGGTCTTGTTGCCTTTTGAACACAACCGTCTCCCTTTGAAACTAAAACACCTTTAATTTTGGGGATATAGTAAGTGTTTTCCTAAATGAGTGTCCGTGTGCGAATGTTAAAGACGTGGCAAATGGTACGTTGGAGAGATTTGTGTTTATCGGCATAGGTGTTTTCTAGACGGAGACCTGTATCTCTTTACCGATTGTGTCCCATTGGTCCAAAAAGGTGGCCATAAGGAGGACTTAATCTGATGGCAAAACAGTTCAACACCCTGATGGATAAAATGTCCCCGGAACGCCGCCAGAAAATTGAAGACCGGACACAGGCGCTGTTGCTGGAAATGGCGCTGCAAGAATTGCGGCAAACGCGCGGTCTTACGCAGCAGCAGTTGGCCGATATTCTAAATTTGAATCAAGCAGCCTTGTCAAAAATGGAAAACCAGACTGACATGCGTGTCAGTACACTGCGCCGTATTTTGTCTGCAATGGGCGGTGAGATGAAAATAATTGCTCGCTTTCCTGACGGGGAAGTGGTTATTAACCAGTTTGACCTGGCAACGGCAAACGGCAAATAACAAAACCGCAGATTTGTAGATTTCTTTCCGGTAACTCTTGGCGATCTTTGCGTCCTGCTTCAACTTTGTTCAGCACAGGTTTAGGGTTTTACAGGCGTTAGCCGTCGGTTTTGGGGGATTTTTGGGTGTTTTTCTGGATGGTGTGCCAGACCAGGTTGAGCCGTTCGTGGGTGTCGAAGGTGAGGTAGACGGTGCGTTGGGGGAGTTTTTCTTTTTCGGCCGGGGTCTTGTTTTCCAGGGTGTGGGCGCGCACTTCTGCGCCGGATTCGCCCCACTGTTCTAAAAAGGTAAGTTTCAGGGTGGTAGCCGACCCTGGCGGCCAAACTACCCCGACATTATCGCCCACCAAAGGTTGACAAGTGTCACGTGACAGAGTACATTTAATGTATGATCAAGTCGTTTGCGGATCGACGTACCCAGGAATTGTATGTCACGGGTAAGGCAAGGAGGTTTCCGCCTGACGTGGCTAAACGAGCAGCCCGCAAACTTGAGTATGTAGACCTGGCAACCAGGCTGGATGATTTGAGAGTTCCGCCGGGCAATCGCCTTCATGCGCTTAAAGGCAATCGAAAAGGGCAGTATTCAATCTCCATCAATGATCAATGGCGCATCTGTTTTCGATTCGTGGACGGCGATGCCTATGATGTTGAAGTTTGTGACTATCACTAAAACAAGGTGTAAAAGATGAGCATTCCAAACACAACGGGGATGAAACGCAGACCCACTCATCCGGGGGAGATGCTGCGCGAAGATTTTCTGCCGGATTATGGACTGACTGTTTCCAGTCTGGCTAAAGCTATAGGCGTTTCTCGCCAATCAATCAATGAGTTATTGCGTGAGCGGCGGCGCGTCAGCCCGGAAATGGCGCTTCGGTTGGCCCGGCTGTTCGGCAACTCGCCAGAATTCTGGTTAAACGCGCAACAGGCTGTGGATTTATGGGATGCCGCTCAGTCAATTCAGAAAGACGTGATTCGTATCAGGCCGCTTACCCCAGCCTGACGGGTACATGCCAAATGAGTAGCCGTGGTATCCCTACCGCGTTTACACTTGCGCGGTAGGGACACCGCGGTTACTGATCAGTTTTGGGGGATTTTTGGGTGTTTTTCTGGATGGTGTGCCAGACCAGGTTGAGCCGCTCGTGGGTGTCGAAGGTGAGGTAGACGGTGCGTTGGGGGAGTTTTTCTTTTTCGGCCGGGGTTTTGTTTTCCAGGGTGTGGGCGCGTACTTCCTCGCCGGCTTCGCCCCATTGTTCCAAAAAGGTGAGTTTCAGGGTGTGCAACGGCCGTTTGCCAAACAACATCCAGCCCGCCTGCACATTGAGCAAAGTATGGGCGTCAAAAAACTGGTACAGGTACGATTTGGTAAATTGCTCCACCATAATGACGTGATCGCCCAGGGGCACGTACCAAAATTCGGCCGGCCGCAGCAAGACAAATGATTCCCGATCCTTGACGGCAAACACGCCGGAAGCGTACAGGGGCACTTTGTGGTTGGGATTTAGCGGGGGGAGCGGGCTGTCATCGGGGGCTACGGCCGTTTCATCCGCCACAAACTTATTAAACTCCATGCGCCGCGCCCGCCAGTAACTAAACCAGACCCAAACAGCCAGCGCCAAAGCAGCCAGCACAATCACCCGCGGCCAGCGCAGCAGCCAGGCCGCCAAAAACAACGCCAACGCAAACAACTTCAGCCAGCCGGCCCAGGAGAGCCAAAAAAAAGTGCGCCGCTGCGTAATATAAGTCAGCGCCAGCGCCCGCCCCAGATACCCGTAATAAATTCGCCGTATCCCGGAAATATCGTGCATACATTTATTGTATGCTGAAACGGGTCAAAAGTGAAGTATGAATAGTTACGTCCACACCTTGCCGCCCCCTCCCCTTGTCATTATACTTCCCTCCGTTATGGAGAGGAAACAGATTATTCACGTAGAAAGCGGCGAGACCCTCATCCCACAGGCCCGGTGGTGCGACGGATTTGGTTCCAAGCTGCGCGGCTTTACCTTCCGGCGGCAGTTAGGGCCGGATGACGGGCTGGTGTTGGTGGAAAAGTCAGACAGCAAGATGAGTACCTCCATCCACATGTTTTTTGTCTTTTTTGATTTGGGCGTGATTTGGGTGAATGATGCCGGGGAAGTAGTGGGAACGGTTTTAGCCAAACCGTGGCGGCCTTCCTACGTGCCGCCGCAGCCGGCCCGCTATGTGATTGAAGGCCATCCCGCTGTTCTGGAAAAAGTAAAGGCTGGAGACCATATCCGGTTTGCTGCACCGGGATAAGCAAGATTGGTTCAATCTCGCAGATTGAACCAATCTCACCGACTTATGAAACGATACACCCTCGCTTTGCCTCTATTGCTCGTTTTTTTACTGCCGCTGACGGTATGGGCGCAAACGGCCGTGCCCACTCCCCCGCAGGAAACACCCACACCCAATCCGGCCATCCCCCTGGTACACACCGTGCAGGCAGGGGAAACGCTGACCTACATTGCCGAACAGTACGGCGTCACCATAGAAGAAATCCAGGCGCTCAACAATCTGGCCGATTCCGACGTGCTGGCAGTAGGGCAGCTATTGACCATTCCCGGCGGCGAGGGAGAGGCGGTGGCGACAGCGTACACGGTGCAGGCGGGAGATACGCTGGCGGGGATTGCGGCGCTGTTTAACACGACGCCGGAGGAAATTGCGGCCACCAATCGTTTGATCAATCCTCATTACCAGCCGGTTTTGGGGCAAACGCTGCCGCTCATCAGCAAGACGGGGTCGGCGCTGCCGCAAGCGGCGACGGGACGGCCGTACATCGTCTCCCTGGGCGAAACCTTACCGATGATTGCGGCCCGGACGGGGGTGTCTACGGCCGTATTAGCCCAAACCAACAACCTGACCTACCCCACCTACCTGTTCCCCGGCCAACGGCTGGTCATCCCCGGCGAAGAACCGTACCGGGAACTGCCGGGAGAGTGGCTGGACGTGCAGGTACGGCCGTTACCCATCCAACAAGGCAACACCGTCTCCATTTACGTAGAAAACCTGCTCGACGGTACGCCATCCGGCCAGTTTGCCGGGCTGCCCCTGCGCTTCTTCCCCTATGAAGACGGTTTTGCCGCCCTGGCAGGCATTGACGCTTTTACCGAACCGGGAACGTATGAGTTGTCGTTGGCGGGATCGGGATCACGGCCGTGGCGGCCGTTCCGCCAGCC
>JAJRTP010000462.1 GCA_024278255.1 Chloroflexota bacterium
CGGCGCTTCGGTGTTGTAGCCTTTGACGGCCGTCAAATAATAACCAAACAATTGCCCCGGCACGATGCTCACCAACGGTGTCAGCCATTCCGGGATGACCGCCGGCAAAGAGATCGGTGAAATTGCCAAATCCAGCGCTTCCGACTGGTCTGAGATGACCAATAGTTCAGCCTGATTTTCGGCGGTCAACGTTTGCAAGAGAGCCAGCATATCCGCATAAACCGCCCCTCCGGGAGCCACCGCCAGCACCGGGAAACCGCGATCTACCACGGCAATCGGCCCGTGCCGGAAATCGGCCGAGGAGTACGGTTCGGCAATGACGTAGGTCAGCTCTTTCAGCTTGAGCGACCATTCAAAGGCGGTAGCATAATTGTAACCGCGTCCCATCACCACACACTGATCCATGTAGCGGTAACGGGGGGCTAAAGAGGCGATATGTTCATCCTGCCGCAGCACTTCGGCCACCCAATCGGGTAGTTGAGCCAGAGCTTCCCACCGCGCGGAGTCGTCGGCTACGGCCGTAGATAACATAGCAATCGCCAGAAGCTGCGTCGTATACGTTTTCGTCGCCGCCACCGCCTTTTCCACCCCCGCCCGAATGTCAATCACAAAATCGGCCGTTTGCGCCAGCGGCGAATCCGGTTCATTGGTGATGGCCAGCGTGGGGCGACCCTGCCGCCGGCCCTCTACCAGCACATTCACAATATCCGGCGACTGGCCCGACTGGGAAATGCCAATCACCAGTGCGCCATCCAACCGGGGCGGCTGCCCATACAAGGAAAACAGCGAAGGCGTCGCCAGGGCCACCGGCAGCCCATTCTCCGCCCCCCACAGATATTTAGCGTACCGCGCCGCATTATCCGACGTGCCCCGCGCCGCAATAAAGGCATACTGTACATCTTGCTTTGCCAAAGCCTGGGCAATCTCTTTAACGCGCTCTAAATTATGGGTAAAACTGCGCCGCAATACTTCCGGTTGGGAATGAATTTCGTTGTATAAGCTCATAATAATCAGACTACAACAGATAGAGGAAGGAACAGATGCTTTTTAAGCAATATGAGCCAACTGTTTTTTCATGGTTCGGATTCCGTCAACGGCCGTTTCCCAAACAATAGCGTCTGATTCTACATCCCAGGAATAATTATGCTGCTTTGTCATCTGCTGCTCTTCAAATGCGGCAAAACTCATGTTGTACTTTTGGCTCATTTGCTGATCTGTCAACCGGTAGCGTGTCAAGCGCCGCCGGTATTCGGCAATTAACAACAAGCGCAACTTTTCATCAACATTTTCTGTCTGCCCCACAGTTAAATTAGACAAGTGATCTGCCACATCTTCAGATAAAGTGATGGTTGTACTCATTGTTCACCTCACAAAGCCTATATTCTGCCGCTTCCAAATATTGATAGTAAGTATAGCATACGTCCTGCGTGATTCGTGAGATTTGTTACACATCACACCTCACGTCATAAACAATCTCGCCGCCAACAACGGTTGTCGCTACCTGAAAATCCGGGGTAAGCAGAACCAGATCAGCGTCGTAACCGGGGGTGATTTGACCTTTACGGCCGTCCAGCCCCAACAAGCTGGCGGGAATCGTGGTGACAGTGGTCAATGCCTGGGGCAAAGTGCAGCCAGTGAAGGCGATGAGATTACGCACAGCCGTATCCAGCGACAAAATACTGCCCGCCAGCGTCCCATCCGGCAGACGGCAGGTCGTTTCGTCCACCGTCACTCGGAAATCACCCAACTCGTATTCGCCCGGCGGCATTCCCAGGGCGGCCATTGCGTCTGTCACCAGCGTCAGGCGGTTCCCGGCGACCTGCCAGATCAGCTTTACCAAAGCCGGATGGACATGGATGCCGTCGGGAATCAGGCCAATCGTCACCCGCTCGTCCGTCAGAAGCGCGCCGGGCAGCCCCGGTTCCCGGTGGTGAATGGGGGATTGGGCGTTGAACAGGTGCGTGCCATACCGTATCCCGGCGTCAAATCCGGCTTCCGCTTCGGCAAACGTAGCCAGCGAATGCCCTGCGCTGACCACGACACCGCGACTGACCAATGCCTCGATGACGGCCGTACCCCCCGGCAGTTCCGGCGCTAACGTGACCAGCCGCGCGTGATTCTCCGGCGACCAACCAGCCACCCATTCCAGCGACGGCAAGCAAATATACGCCGGATTGTGCGCCCCCTTTTTGCCCGGATTGAGGAATGGCCCTTCCAGGTGCAGTCCTAACGGTTCCGCGCCTTGAAAAGGGGACGGCCGTATCCCCATCACCCTTTGCGCCTCATTCGTCGTTTCCAGCGGGGAGGTAATCACGGTGGGCAGGAAGCTGGTGACGCCATAGCGGGGCAGCCCGGCCGCTACTTCCCAAATCGTCTCCGGGTTTTGCGTAAAGTCGTGACCAAATGCGCCGTTGACTTGCAAATCTATGAAGCCGGGAACGAGAAATTCGCCGTTTGCGTCCACGGTTTCTACGTCCGGCAGGGGGGAGGAAGTGATGGATTGGATACGGCCGTTTTCGATCACCACCGCGCCCGTCAATTCTTCTGTAGGCGTTAGAATTTTGGCATTGATAATCTGATACATAATCGTTTGCGAAATTTTCGCTTTTCCAGGATGACAACAGATAGGGAAAGAAACAGATGGCTATTCCAGGAAACAATTTGTTCCTTTCTTCATCTGTTGTAATCACACAAAAATCAATTTAACTCAACCGGCTGACCAGAAGCGGCCGATTCATAAGCCGCCAGCGTGATTTCCAGCGCCTTATACCCATCTTCGCCTGTGACCAACGGCCGTCGCCCTTCCCGAATTGCCGCCACGAACTCCGCAACCATCGCCTGATTGGCGTCCGA